>JBLYYV010000186.1:0-8285 GCA_048550095.1 Gammaproteobacteria bacterium | reverse complement strand
GCCGGGATTGAATCGTAGCCGATCAGCCGCGGATCGTTTATCAGGATCGCGAATTGGTAGATCGACCAGATCAGGAAGACCGTCTCGAGCGCCGTCGTGCGGGCATGCTGCCGCTTGTAGCCGGGCGTCTGCCGGCCCGGGGTCAGCTTGAAGTTCCTGTGGAACCACATGAACATGCGGCAGCGGGTGTCTTTATTGGCGCCCAGGAAGATCAGCATCGCAACCACAATCATGCCGGTCGCCTGGATGATCAACAGTTCCGGTGAGAGGATCATCATGCCGCGGTCGTAGATGGGTTCGACCTTCATCCAGTGTGCGAAGCTGAGCCAGATCCATTCGAAGACCCCGATCCAGATCAGGTTGCCCCCGATATAGCCGAGCACAGTCGCCTGTGCTTCAGGCTTATTAAGGCCGATCCAGACCAACGTGAAGCCGGCGATGCCCATAACCGCGCAGATGAGCGTATTGAGCGCCGTGGGGCCGCCGGTGAAGCTGTGTTGCAGCACGACCAGCGAATGGCCCAGCGCCATGCCGCAGAAGACCGTGATTAGGCAGATAAAGCCGATCACGGGTTGTTTGGTTAGCCGCTCAAGACTATTTTCCATAACCGCCTAACGCTCCCAAATTAGCATCTTTAGTTTTGCGGAGCGCTACAGCCTACGCAACGGGTTTGCACATGGCCATAAAATATTCCCCGAAGGGGCGTATTCTTCATAAAATATGATTCGTGATGCACGAATCGGAACAGCGTATACAGGCCGAGTCGAGAATCCGAAGAACTCCGCAAACATGAATTCGCACACATTTTGTAACCCCGGAACGCAATGCCCGGCGAAAACCTGAATAACTCAACTATCGCCGGCAGCCCTCCGCCGGCGATTCCGCGGGCTGGCAGGCGCGTGCGGCTGATTGCATTTTACGCGGGCGTCCCACTGATCATCGGGATTTACGGCGCCCTGAACAATTGGGAGCTCCTGGAAAACGCCGGATATCCCCTGACTCTGGCATTTTACGCCGCTCACGCGTTCGTGCCTTGGTGGACAACCTGTGCTTGCACGACCCTCGCCATGTGGGTGCTGCGGCCGTTCAAACCGAATCAATACGTCCTGATGACCATCGGCGCCATACTCGGGGGCCTGGTGGCGCTGCCGTACACGAACTGGCTGACGGGACTGGGCGGTGACGCAGTGCAGGATTCGATGCTGGCACGTCAAGTTGCGCCGATTTTCTCGGCGGATTTCTGGCGTTACATACTTCGGGCGACCTTTATCTGGTACGGCGTCAATTTCGTGTTCGACAGATTTCTCGGGCTGCCCCGCTACCGGTACGTCATTCCGCGCGGCTACGACGACCCGCGCGACAACGAGGGCGACAAGGCAGCGCCGGATCTCGCGTCCGGCGACAATGGGGGTCCGAGCGTCCCGCTCCCCGGCTTCGCCGAGCGAGTCCCCGCCCGCATCGCCGTCGAAGACATCTTGGGCATCAAGGCCGAGCAGCACTACATACGCGTCTTTACGCCGGATCGCGAGTACCTGGTGCTGTATCGATTCAGCGACGCCGTGCGCGAAATGGACCCGGCATTAGGTTTACAGGTGCACCGCTCTTACTGGGTGAGCAAAGCGGCGATCGAAGTCGTGCGACCCAGCGCCAAGAAATTCAGCCTCCGTCTGGCCTCTGGCGCTATCATTCCCGTCAGCACGCCCCATCATGGCGTCGTCAAGGAATTTGCCCGAACCCATCAGATCCCGATTCGTTAGATCGGAATATAGATCGCTCTTGAAAATCTTCGTCATCAGCCTGGACGACCAGCACGATCGGCGTGCCGCGATCACGCAGCAGCTGCACGGACTCGGCCTCGAATTCGAATTTTTCGACGCCGTTCGGGGCTCAGAGAACCCCCTGCAGCATTTTCCGACGGTATCGAATCTCCAGTATCAGCTGAATACGCGGCGCGAACCGCTGCCCAACGAGGTCGGGTGCTACGCGAGTCATCTATCGATGTGGAAGCGCTGTGCGGAGCTCGGCGAACCGGTCGTCATCATGGAGGACGATTTCGTGGCTCAGGACTTCTTTCCGGCCGCGATCGACGCGGCCGGGGACTTGATCGAGCGCTACGGGTTCATCCGCTTCGAACCGTTCCGACGCGACGCTCGGCTCACCCGTTCGCGCCAGGGCGTGCGCAAGATCGCGGACCACGGCAATTTCAAACTTTTCTACCTGGCCGACCCGCCCCTGTGTATGACGGCCTATGCCGTCAATCCAGGTTCGGCGCTGGCGCTGGCGGAGGCCAGCGCGAAGTTGGTCGGGCCGGTCGACAAGTTCATGCAGCGCACATGGGACCACGGGGTGCCATTGTTCGCGCTGGACCCACCGTCCGTCACCGTGTCGGAGCAGGCGGACACCTCCACGATCGGCAGTCGGCGCAAGAAGAGCAAGAACCCGCTGCTGATGGCGGCCCGACTGATCTACAAAACGGCTGGCCAGATCCAACGCGGGCGTTTTAACAACCTGCAACTGAAGCGGCTCGGAATCTCCTGATTGGCCGCTCGGCCTGCCGCACATAGAATCTCGACGGTATGTCCGAGTCCGTAAACAACCCTTCGACGCTGCAGGAACACTACGTCGTAAAACGACGCGTCACGATTGTCTGCGCGCTGCTGAACCTGTTCCTGTCGGTCGTGAAAGTTGCCGTCGGCGTCATCGGCCAGTCGCAGGCCCTCGTCGCGGACGGCATCCATTCGCTGTCCGACCTCGCCAGCGATGCGATGGTGCTGGTCGCCGTAAAATTCAGCAGCCAGGAAGCGGATGACGAACACCCATACGGGCATGCCCGTTTCGAGACGGTCGCCACGATCGGGCTCGGCGTGCTGTTACTGCTCGTCGCGGCGGGCATCGTCACGGACGCGGTGGATCGAATCTCGAACCCGGAAACGTTGCTGGAGCCCGGCTTTCTGGCGCTATCCGGCGCCATCGTCTCGATCCTGACGAAGGAATGGATGTACTGGTACAACATCCGCGTGGCGAAACAGCTGAACTCCAACCTGATGCGCGCGAACGCCTGGCATCACCGCTCGGACGCGTTCTCGTCGATCATCGTGCTGATCGGCATCGCCGGATCGATGGCCGGCTTCGCCTACCTGGACGCCGTCGGCGCCATCGGCGTATCCCTGATGATCGGCAAGATCGGCTGGGACCTCGGCTGGGGTGGCGTCCGTGAGCTCGTCGATACGGGCGTGGATCCCGGCGAGCTCGAAAGCATCAGGCGCGCGATCAGCGACGTCGACGGCGTTCAGGAATTTCACAAGCTGCGCACGCGCCGCATGGGCGACCGCGTGCTCGTCGAGGCGCACGTGCTCGTCGGCAAACATGTCACGGTGTCCGAGGGCCACATGATCAGCGACCGCGTGCGCGCCAGCCTAATCGATGGCTTCCAGAACATCTCGGATGTACTCATCCACATCGACCCGGAAGACGATACCGTCGACCGGCCGAGCACGAACCTGCCCGGTCGAACCGAGGTACTGCAAGATTTGAAGACCGCCTGGGGATCAGTCGATGCCGCCGCACAGATCGAGCGGGTCGACCTGCATTACCTGGAAGGCAAGATCGATGTGGAGGTGATCCTGCCACTCGATCTGGCGGGTGACATTCAGAATGCGCGGAAGCTGGCCGACAACATCGAGCGTAAAGCACGGCAAAGGAAGCACATCGGCAAGGTTGCCGTGTACTTTCATTGAGGCAGGAGGCGTCTGACTAAGGCAGCGGCGTGACGGCGCGCTCGCGCAGCAGGCCGACGTCCTTGATACGTCCGACTCCGGCCAGTTCTACGTCGATTATGTGCGCGATCGACTGACTGCCGCGTTGGCCGAGTACTGCGCCGCGCACGAAGCTGTCGCCGCTCACATTGCTCGAAAACTGGGTCGCATCCGACAACATGTCGACGCCGATCACCGCACCGCCGGCATCGAACGAGTAGCCGGGATTGGCCCACGTACCGTTCCAGGTGGCCTGGGTACCGAAGTTGACGGTCACGCTGCCAATCGTATTGTTGTCGACCGACATCGGGCCGCTAAAGGCCACGGATGTGCCGTTCGAACCCAGGATGTCGAGATCCGCCTGCGGCGTCGCAATGCCCCAGGCGAAGTAACCGGACCTGGACTCGTCCGTCGCGATGTTCGCGTCCACCCACGCATCTGCAGCGGCTTCAATGCTGGTATCCCCGCCGCGGATTACGCGCGCGACGAGGAGCGACACCTGGTCGCCTTCGCCGCCTGCTGCAACCATGTTCTCGTATTCATCCGGCCGATCGACGAAATCGGTCGTCATGCCCGTCACGGACACGAGCGTGTTGTCTTCGCCCTGCACCACGGCGAACGTCGCCCCGTCCCTGGCGAGTGCGAACTCGGCGAACGTCGTCTGGTCACTGGGCGCAATCGTTTCCGCGCTTTCGACAACCGTGGCGAAGCCGCATGGCTGGCCCGGCTCGCATGAACTGATGTTCGGATCGAATTGCTGCGCCAGTTCTGGTCGCAACGGATATTCCTCGGCGGGCACCAGTACCGGCGGTTCGATAGCGGCGCCAGCCGCCGGCGCCAGCGATTTCCACGGTCCCCAGCAATGCACGGATCCGGCCGCACCGGGTCCCGCGCAGGGGTCGGCGGCGGCCGCCGTCGCCTGCGCGTCACCGGACTGTTCCGCGCTGCCGGCAAACGGGACGATCGCCGGTACCGCGCTGCCCTTGACGCCCTTGCACTCGTCAACGAGTTGCTTGGACACCGAATCCGGATCGGTCGCCCAGCGTTCGAGGATTTCCTGACAATCGAGTTTTGACTGCGCCATGCTGGCGGCGTGTCCGCTCGTCGCGAAAAAGCCGATGAGCAGCGCCAGGCTGATTATGATCTTGTTCATGTTTTTCATTCTTTTGCAGGCCCGTCCTTAGGCCCTTCCCTTCTGCAATTATCCCGCATCTCGTCGCGAGGTGCATCGCCGGCACGATTCGATGCGGCGTGCGTCGCCCCGCAAGACGTTATGTTCTGTGTTTCACGCCCGCTCCGCGCGACGCCAACGCCCTGCACGCAACCTAGAAGAATCGCGACAGGCCAATGTTGAATTCATGCCGATCGAAATCGAAGATCGGCGTCTTTTTCGACTGGTTATCCGTGTAAGTCCAACTCCCGACGAGTACCCAGTCGCGCATGAAGCCTCGCCCGAACTGATGCTGCGCGCCGAGTGAGTAGCGGTATTCGTCGTCGTCGCGCGGTACGCCGAAGCCGGCCTCGATGCCGCCGAAATCGAAGTTCCGGTAGCCGATGCGGCCGAACAACGAGCCGCCGTCCCACGCGCTCCAGGTCATGCCGGCGAACAGCTCGGGGCCGTCGTAGCTGAACCGCTCGCCCTTGGCGTCGAAGTTCCGGTAGCCCAACCCGCCCTGCAGCGTGATCGCCGCGTTGCGCAGGTAGTGATTGACTGAAGCGATGCCGGACAGGAAGTCGCCATCGCGTTCTCGGTCGATGCTGCGCGAATAGTCGCGGTTCGTCAGGTAGCTATCGAAAATCAGTTCCGTATTCTTGCCGACGTACCAGATGAAGTTCGGATTCAGGGATGTGAACCAGGCGAGATCGCTGCCGCCGAGCCAGATCTGGTCGCCCTGCAAGTGCAGCGATGCGCGCCAGTGTCCCGGCACGAGCCAGGTCGGTCCGGTGCGCAGCGTCAGCACGCCGAAATTGAAATCGTCTTCTTCGAAATAGGCCCGGTAGTACAGGCTGGCCAGGCTTTGCCAGGCGAACAGGCCGGTGGTTTCGCCGGCCTTGAAGCGCTTGCCGGGATTGAACGTATGCGTGATGGCCGGGTTAATGACGGCGGCCCAGTCGCTAATCTCCTGCGAGCCCGGCAACACCAGGAACGGCACGCCGCCGATATCGATGATGTCTCGGCTCGGCCCGAAGTTGACGTTGGAGTCATACATCGTGCCGAAGTAAATCGACGGCCCCCACAAATGGCGATCACCCAGGCGCGCCTTGTCTTCGCGAATCTGCGCGAGAAATGCCAACACAGTCGTCTGAACCGACGCGGGCGTATTGGGATCGTTCAGAACCTCCTGGGCGAGGCGCTCGGCTTCGTCGTAATCGTAGATAAGGTATTGCACGCGCGCGAGCTCGAGCCTGACGCGCTGCATGTTCGGAAACTCAGCGAGAATTGCACTCAGAGATGCCTGCGCTGAACGGTACTTCTCCTGTTCGATGGATTGCATCGCGTCGTCGAAGCGCGCCTGCGCGCTGTCCTGGGCGAGTACCGGGAATGCCTGGAACAGTCCAAAAAAGACCACGCCAAAAACGGCGGCGAGCCCCCATGAGGAATTTTTCATTATGTTTAATTTTCTGGTTCTGTATTATTGGGTCGCACCTTATATATATTGGTCGTAAATTCAACCCATGGCATCACAGTTTAGTGTCGTGTCGGTCAAACGACTCTCCTGCCTGATTCTTTTTTGTTGCATTCTTGCAACGGCACCAGGCGTGGTTACCGCCGGGGCCTTCCCGCCCGATCTGTTCGGCTATCGGCAGGCGGCGCGGGCCGATATTGCCGTGTTTCCGCAATGGGTCGAGGCGCTGGAGCGCCACCTGATCGATGACCTGCGCGACGGCAACTGCGACTCGACCACGTTGAACGCCTGCCATCTGCGCGAGTGGCGAGGCTTTCTGAGTCGTATCAAGAGCTTATCGAAACCTGAGCAAATCCGGGAGGTCAACCGGTACGCCAATAACAAGGACTACGTGCTGGATATCGATAACTACGGGCTCATCGACTACTGGGCGATTCCCCGCGAGTTCCTCTTTAACGGCGGCGACTGCGAGGACTACGCAATCACGAAGATGATGTCGCTGCGGTGGCTTGGTCACCCGCCGGACGACATGCGGATCGTCGTGCTGCAGGACACGAACCTGCGCATCGCCCATGCCGTGATGGCGGTCGGCACCGGGGACGACATTCTGATCCTGGACAACCAGGCCGACGAGGTGCTGTCGCACAAGAGCATCGTTCATTACGCGCCGGTCTATTCGATTGGCGAGTCACAATGGTGGATGCACCTCCCCGCGTCATGACAAACGAATTCCCGGCCG
This sequence comes from Gammaproteobacteria bacterium, assembly GCA_048550095.1. GTDB lineage: Bacteria > Pseudomonadota > Gammaproteobacteria > Steroidobacterales > SMWD01. The sequence goes on along the minus strand of JBLYYV010000186.1, from coordinate 1,164 downwards.
GCCCGTCACGCCTCGCGATCGCGATTCCGATCGCGGTGCTCGCCGTGCTCGTGCTCATCGGCGCATTCTTCATCAACGCGTATATCGAGCAGGAGCGCGAGCGGGACCTGCAGCAGTGGGAGTCGCGGCTCGGACTCGTCGCAGACACCAAGGTCGAGGCGATCGAGACATTGCTGAATCGTTCGTTCGACGAGTTACAGGAATTGGCCGACAACGCGTCGCTACAGCTCTATCTCGGTCAGCTGCTGCAGCCCGGCGGCGCGTCGGCGGCCGACACCGAGGCGGCGCCGCTGTCTTACCTGCGCAACCTCATGCTGGCATCCGCGGCGCGGTTCGGCTACTGGTCCGAATCGACGCCACGTATCGAGGCCAACCTGCCTGTGACGAGGCTGTCGGGCCTCGCACTGCTCGACCGGAACCTGAACCCGGTCATCGCAACGCCGGGTATGCCGACGCTCGACGAATCGTTCCACGAGACCCTGCAACGCGCGCTGGACGGCGTCGGCCGCCAGGCCAGCGGCCTGGTCCCCGAAGGGCTGGATCAGGCGGTCATCGTGCTCGCCGTGCCGGTCAGGGCCGTCATGGGCAGCAGTTCCGGCGACGACGACACGATCGGCCTGTTGGTCGGCATCAAGGATGCCGCGAGCGAACTCTTCCCGATCGTCAACAGCGGCGCGGGTTTCGCGGAGGACAGCGAGGCGCTGCTGCTGGAAATGCGTGACGACCGGGTCGTCTACCTGTCGTCGACGCAGGACGGCGCCAAACCCATGCGCCGCAGCATGCCGACGAGCCGCACGCGGCTCGCCGCGGCGCAGGCGGTGCAGACACTCGAAGGTTTCGGCGTCCTGATCAACTACGCGGGCCAATCGGTGCTGCAGGTCAGCCGACGCGTTGCGCGACAGACGTGGGTGCTGGCGCAGCAGGTCGACGCGCAACAGGCGCTGCGGGAGTCGAACGAGCGCCGGCGCTTCCTGCTGATCTCGTTGTCATTGTTGCTGCTGACGATCGTCGCCATCAGCGTCGCGGCATGGCGACACGGCAGCAGCGTCCGCGCGCAGCACCAGGCTGCAGAGATCCACGCCAAGGCGATGAAACTGCAGAAACAAACCGAACTGCTGCATGCCATCTCCGACAACGTCGACGTGCTGACGATTCTGATCGACG
>JBLYYV010000185.1:0-25420 GCA_048550095.1 Gammaproteobacteria bacterium | reverse complement strand
TTGGCCCGAGCGAATTCGAGTTTTATTCGGACCGCACTCTAGCATCGCACAGATGGACTCCCGCTGACCATCGGCGAGTGCAGTCTCCATGGGTCTCAAGTCCAGGGTCGTTGCGGTAGCAGCCCGGCAGTGTTTTCGTTATTCTCTAGACTCTGTCTAAATGATGTCCCCTTGAATTTGCACCAGGGTGCCCGACTCGACACATGGTTGGGATTTCGATCCATACGAACGACTTCTTTGCCGATGGAGATGGTCTTGATGATCACTAAAATAAACGTCCGTTTGCTTTCCACTGTGGCTTTAGCCACGCTACTTCTTCTGCCGCTTCACTCTGCGATTGCCCAGGGTCAGCCGACGTCGAACCAATACTGGTGGCCCGAGCAGCTTGACCTCGGCCCGCTTCGCCAGCACGCGGCCGAGTCCGATCCTTTCGGCGACGGCTTTAATTACGCTGAGGCGTTTGATGACCTGGACCTCGACGCCGTTAAGTCGGACATCGAGACGCTGCTGACGACACCGCAGGACTGGTGGCCGCCCGACTATGGTCATTACGGGCCGTTTTTCATTCGTATGTCCTGGCACAGCGCGGGCACGTATCGGGTCGCTGACGGACGCGGCGGCGCCGGTGGCGGTCAGCAGCGCTTCGAGCCGCTCAACAGCTGGCCGGACAATGCAAACCTCGACAAGGCGCGACGGTTGCTCTGGCCCATCAAGAAGAAATACGGTCGCAACATTTCATGGGCCGATCTGATGGTCCTCACCGGAACCGTCGCAATGGAATCCATGGGCTTCAAGACCTTTGGGTTTGCCGGCGGGCGAGAGGATGACTGGGAACCTGACCTGGTCAATTGGGGGGCCGAGACCGAGTGGCTTGGCGACAAGCGATACAAGGGCGACCGTGAACTGGAAAATCCCCTGGCCGCCGTGCAGATGGGTTTGATCTATGTGAATCCTGAAGGGCCGAACGGGAACCCGGATCCGCTCGCAGCGGCAAGGGACATTCGCGAGACCTTCGGCCGTATGGCTATGAATGACGAAGAAACCGTTGCGCTCATAGCCGGCGGGCATACCTTCGGTAAGGCCCACGGCGCCGCCGTTCCGGGTGACTGCGTCGGCGTCGAGCCCGCGGCGGCAGAAATCGAACAGCAGGGGTTCGGCTGGGAAAACAAGTGTGGCAGCGGCAATGCCGGCGACACGATCACGAGCGGCCTGGAAGGCGCCTGGACCGCGAACCCGACAGCCTGGACCATGCAATATCTGACCTTCCTGTTCCAGTTCGACTGGGTGCAGACCAAGAGCCCTGGGGGCGCGACACAATGGATCCCCGCCGACGGGGCGGGAGCCAATCTCGTGCCGGACGCTTTCGATCCGGCGAAGCGACATGCGCCGATCATGTTGACGACGGATTTGTCACTCAAGTTCGACCCGGTCTATCGAGAGATTTCGCTGCGCTTCCGTGACAACCCGGAGGAATTCGAACTCGCCTTCGCCAAGGCGTGGTTCAAGCTGACGCATCGCGATATGGGTCCGCGCGCGCGGTACATCGGCGCTCAGGTGCCCGACGAAGTGCTGCTCTGGCAGGATCCTGTCCCCGCAGTCGAGCATGACTTGATCGACGCGAAGGATGTCGCAAAGCTGAAGTCGGAGATCCTTGCCTCGGGGCTGACCATTCCCGAGCTCGTTCGAACGTCCTGGGCATCGGCTTCGTCCTTCCGCGCAACCGACATGCGTGGCGGAGCGAATGGCGCACGTGTAAGCCTTGCGCCGCAGAAGGACTGGGAAGCGAATGATCCGGGTGAACTGTCGAAGGTGCTGAAGCGCCTGAAAAAAATCCAGAGCGATTTCAACCGCGCGCAATCGGGAGATACGAGGGTATCGCTCGCCGATGTGATCGTTCTGGGTGGCGCGGCTGCCATCGAGCAGGCTGCAGAAGAGGGTGGCCACAATGTGCAGGTTCCGTTCACGCCGGGCCGGACGGATGCGACGCAAGCGCAGACCGATGCGAAATCCTTCGCCGTACTCGAGCCGACCGCAGACGGGTTCCGCAACTACTTCGCCGAGGGCAACCGCCACTCGCCGCCGGAGATGCTGGTCGATCGGGCGAACATGCTGACGCTGACGGTACCCGAAATGACGGTTCTGGTCGGCGGCATGCGGGTCCTGAGCGCGAACACCGGGCAATCAGCGGCGGGCGTCTTCACGGATCAACCCGGGACTTTGAACAACGACTTCTTCGTGAATCTGCTCGACATGTCGACAAAGTGGACGAAGTCATCCCAATCTGCCGGCGTTTACGAAGGTCGTGATCGAGGGACGGGCGCGCTCAAATGGACAGCTACACCCGTCGACCTTATTTTTGGTTCCAACTCCGAGCTGCGTGCTGTGGCTGAGGTCTATGCGGCTGACGACGCACGAGAGAAATTCGTGACCGACTTCGTCGATGCATGGACGAAGGTGATGAACCTGGATCGGTTCGACACGATCTGATTCCGGTTTGACCAATGCGCAGAGTGCCGGACCCGTCGTCACGGCGGGTCCGGCAAGTTTTCAAGATTAGCCGCTCGCGATAAGTCTCTCTCGATACCCATTGAGCCGGGCGCGCGAGCCAGGCGACGTCGCCGGCTGCGATGGGCCTCACGCAGAACGTTGAAGTTCACGGGGTAGCAACGCTGCTCGGCACGTTGCGTCGCCGCGGGAGTATCAGCGGCGCAAAGTGACGAGCCCGCTCATCAGCGCGCCGACCATCACCATCGCGAATGCAGCGGCATCGACCGCGATGTCGACGACACCGTCGAATCCCATTCCGGCCGTCAACGCCACGCCGAGGCAAATCAGTATCGCGCCGGCAATCAGGCGAGGGGTTGGCGGCTCAGGTCGGTCTTTGGGCAGGCTGCGTCGCTCGATCGCCGACAGCAGCAGCGCAAGCGGCACCAGGATAGCGGCCAGGAAGCCAATCCAAAGGGGCCGGCTCCACCACCACTCGGGCGAACCGGGTTCGAGCGTCAACCCGATGCCGCCGGCCAGGTAAGCAATCGCAACGATGACGATCATGACCGTCATATGCCACAGGTAGATGGTCATAATCATGCTGTTGATCAGAACCGTTGCAGTCCAGGGCCCAAGTCGGTCGAGCCAGCGCTGCACCGGTTTTTCGACGGCGAGCAGCAGGCAGAATTGTGTGATACCCAGCGCGAGCAGGGTGATCTTCGGTGGCAACGTATTGCTCAATGATTCGTCGGGCGAGCCCGCCATCGCGATCGGGTAGGGGCCCGCGAGCACCATCAGCAACAACACCGTGATCGCAGCCAGTGCGCAGGCGATCAGCAGCGGCGGTTTGCCGATGCGTCCGTCGCGCCATGCGTAGCCGAGTTGATGAACGGCCAGCCAGATCCAGAAATAGTTGGTCCACCCGGGCCATTGCAGGTCGGCGGCGAAGAACGCGATATCCACGAGCGCGGCAACCGCTGCGCTGGCGGTGAACGACCAGAAGCCCCACTGCTGCCAGAGTCGATAGGTCAACGGTGCGAGCATCACGACCATGGTGTAGATCGCGAGGAACCAGATCGGGATCAACGCCGCCTGCGACGCCAACCGTGTATTCGCGGGGTCTGCGCCCACGACATTGAGCGTTACCGTCAGCACTGCCCAGACGACCAGCAGCAGGATCAGCGGGCTCACCAGTCGGAACAGCCGGCCGGTCAGCCACCCCGCATACGAAAGACTGCGGCGCCGCGCGCTTTCGAGTGACACCGCATTGGAATAGCCGCCAACAATGAAAAAGACGGGCATGACCTGGAACAGCCAGGACAGCCACTGGGTCCACGGCTGAATATTCAGCATGTCGCCGATCAGCAGCTCGCCGCCGCGATACCAGGCCGTCGCGATCAGCCAGTGACCGCTGATGACGAGGAGAATCGAGACGGCACGCAGGAAATCGACGTAGCGATTGCGTTCGGGCGGCGTTTTAGCGGCGAGGTTGGCGGCTGTCGACCAGATTCCCATGCGGCTGTACCTCGAAGAGCTGGAGCAGCGCGACTCACCGCGCCAGCTCGATTCTGCGGGCCACGATCGACAATTACTACCGTTTTGCCGCAACCCAGCGTTTGGGTGAATACCCGGCAATACGGGTTCGCCGGCTCCAGTGCGGCGTGCCCGGCCGAGCCTGAACCCCCGAGCCGCCGGGCTGCTGGCGGCTTGTTGCCTGCTGGCGCCCGCATGCCTAAAATCGAATGCTTGTGTTCGATTTTAGCGGAGCGCGCCTAATGTATTGCCTCGAAAAGAAAAACCTGTCTCACAGCCTGCTGGTCGGTGCATTGTCATTGATTTTCTCCGGGCCGTCCGCGTCCGCGGAAGACGAGCATGCCGGACACGACATGTCCGCGAGCATGGATCATTCGGGGCATGACATGTCCGGTCATAGCACCGAGCGGGATGAACTCGGCCGGCGCCTGCACGGCATGAAGCACGAAATGTCACCCGAGGTGATCGAACAGCTGCGCGAGAACATCCGTGGCTGGGACAAGATCAGCGACCAGGAAATCGCGCTGAGCATGGAGATGATGGGGACGAACTACGAGTGGTACATCTCGAACGATGACCTGGAGGGTCCCGCCGGTGTGCTGATCATGCTGCACGGGTTCCGCGACCGCGGCGACATGATCTTCAAAAATCAGCTGCAATCCTATGCCGACGTATTTCCGACCGCGCTGACGATGGGTATGAGCATGGGCATGTCACAGCACATTCAGCTCGGCCTGGACGATCTCGTCGCTGCCGGCGCCGAGCGCATCGTCGTGATCCCCATCGTATCGACCGAATACAACACGATGATCCGCCAGTGGCAGTATATCTTCGGCCTGCTGGACGAGCCCTCCTATGCGGCCGTGCCCAGGGTCAAGACGGAAGCCGAGGTAATCTTTGCAGGCCCACCCGGCGACGATCCGCTGGTCGCCGAGATTCTCCTCGATCATGCGCTCGAGTTCAGCGAGAATCCGCAAGACGAAGTGGTGATCATCGCCGCGCACGGTCCAAGTGAGGACGCCGACAATGTGAAGCAGCTGGCGCTGATGGAGAAGCTGGCGAAAATCGTCAAGCAGGACGGTGATTTCGCGGACGTGATGCCCGCGACATTGCAGGACGACGCGCCGCCCAAGGTACGGGCGGCCAACGTGGCGAAGCTGCGTGGCATGGTCGAGGCGGCAACGGCGGACGGCAAGCGCGTCATCGTCGTCACCAGCCTGATCGGTGCCCGGACGATCCAGAAGAAACTCCGCAAGGACCTGGACGATCTCGACTACACCTTCAACCCGAAGGGCCTCGTGCAACACGACCTGTTCGTCACCTGGATCGGCGAGACGATTCGTACCGAGCTGCTCGAGGCTACATAACTGATCGCAGCGCGGCGGTCCCGTTATCGACTGCAACCTCTGGAGCAGGGACAGCCGCGCTTCCGGTACGACCTTAGGTAAATCTCCGTATGGTTTGCCAAGGTCGATTCTTTAGACTTTTCCGTACCCATTTGCGTAACGCCGGGACCAGGGATGCCCGCGGGATTAATGCAAATCCAAGTCAGTACGGAAAAAGAGAAGACGCACGTGCCGGATTACGCCGTGGACGAACATACGACGATTTACATCGTCGACCCCGACGAGAGGCATTGCGAAACCGTGTCCGCACTGATGAAGCGGCTTGGCTATCGCACCGTGTCGTATGCGAACGCAGAGGCATTCCTCGACGCGCTCGCGACACCCGCGTTGAAAGGCTGCGTCATCTCCGAAATGAAGCTGCCGGGCATGAGCGGGCTGGAGCTGTTCACGACCCTGCGCGAGCGACGGGTAGGATTGCCGTTTATTATTCTGACCAGCGATTCGGACGTGACGCGCGCCGTCAGCGCGTTGCATCGGAAGGTCGCCGACTATGTCGTGAAGCCGGTGGTCGAGCGTGATCTGATTACGCGTGTACGCGAAGCTCTGCGCAAAATCGACGACGGACGCGTAAAAGCAATCGGTTGAATCGTCGGTCGCCCATGTCCATGGGCGCATGAGTTCAGGAATCGAGCAGCACCGACAGCTTGACCAGTTCGGCGAGCGAACGCACCTGCATTTTTTCCATGACCCGCGCGCGGTGGATCTCCACCGTCCTCTGGCTCAGGTCCAGATCCATTGCGATGACCTTGTTCGCATGCCCTTTGACCACGGCGCTCATGACTTCCGATTCGCGGGGCGTCAGCGTTCCGTAGCGATCTTTGACGTCGCGTTTGAGGTCGATATCGTCCTGCTGTTCGCGATTGGCGCTGAGCGCGGCCTGGATTCGGTCCAGTAGTTCCTGATCGTGGAAGGGCTTCTGCACGAAGTCGTGCGCCCCGAGATGCATTGCTTCGACGGCCATCGGGATATCGCCGTGACCGGTGATGAAGATGATCGGCAGGGTGCAGTCGCGCTCGACGAGCCTTCGCTGGACTTCCATGCCGCTCATGCCGGGCATGCGAATGTCCAGCAGGATGCAGCCGGCCCAGTCGGCCTGGTAAGCGTCCAGAAATTCGTCTCCGGAACTGAAAGCTCGTGACTGGATGCCAACGCTCTTCAGGAGCAGGGATAAAGAATCCCGCACCGCTGCGTCGTCGTCGACGATTAATACTGATTCCTGTCGATCTGTCATTGATTAAGTAACCTTCGTGGGCAAAGTGATATAGAAAGTCGTACCACCGCCGGGATTATCTTCGAATCCTAGCTTACCACCATGTGATTTTACGATAGTTTGGCAGATTGCGAGCCCCATCCCCATGCCGTTCGATTTCGTCGTGAAGAACGGATTGAAGAGGCTGTCGCGGACGGACTGCGGAATACCATGGCCCCGGTCGATCACGTCCACGCGAACTTCGTCGGGCGACGAGATATAGCCATGCAATTCGAGCACGCGGTCGTCCGGGCCACAGTCGAGCATCGCGTCGATGCCGTTGCGGAGCAGGTTCAGAATCACCTGCTGAATCTGCAGGCCATCCGCGATGACCTCGGGCATATTATTCGCGACGTCGATCGAGAGCTGGATATTGTTCGCCCGCGCGTCGAGATCGGCCAAAGAGCGAATCTCCTCGATGAGGGGCTTCAGATTCGTGACGTCGAGGCTTGCGACCTCGGGTTTGACGAACGAGCGCAGCTTGCGAATGATCTCGCCCGCCCGATGGGCCTGGGCTTTGACGCTCGCGAGCGCCCCCTTGACGTCGTCGGCATTCTCCGGGCCCAAGTCCATCAGTCGTTCGGCCGCAGATGCGTAGTTCGCGATCGCAGCGAGCGGCTGATTGATCTCATGCGCCATGGCCGCTGCCATCTCACCCATCGTCGCGAGTCGACTCGCAGTAATCATGTCAGTGTGCTGGCGTAGCCGCCGCTCCTCGGCGAGCTTGTCGTCGGTCAGATCCCTGATGAGACCGATGAAGCTTACCCTGCCATGCCAGCCGACCTCGCCGATGGCGAGGTGTATCGGGAACATGGTGCCGTCTTTCCGGCTGGCCGTCATTTCGCGGCCGATGCCGATGATGCGGGCTTCGCGGGTCGCCATGTAACGGTCGACATAGCGGGCATGGTTCGAACTGTCGGGATCGGGCATCAGAATCGAGATGTCGGAGCCGATCGCTTCGCTGGCCGTATAGCCGAACATCTTCTCGGCGGCCTTGTTGAAGCGCTCGATGGTGCCCTCGGTATCCATGACGATGATCGCCTCGATGAACGCGTCCATGATCGCGTCCTGCGCGGTCACATCGAACTCGGGGACCTGCTTGTGGCTCACCTTCAGATTCAAACTCTGTCCGGATATTCGTTATTAATTCAACGAGTTTAGGGAGCAGCCTGACGTCTCGCAACAAGCTGGCGGCGTAAATTGCGAATTCCGGCCCGGAAACCACGAGTCGGATGCGGCGCTCGCCGCTGGCGGCGCCTGGTTGGAGGGGCGATATATCCCGGCCGGCTGGCCAGCCGGCTCGGGTGAGGCGCTAGCCGGCTTTTCGCTGTTCCTCGACGGCTTTGACGAAGTCGGCGCCGATCATCGTGACGCCCTGTTCGTTGGCGGCGTCCACCAGCCCCTTCAGCACCACGTCGAGGAAGAGCTCGGGAATACCGGTCAGAAGCTTGCAGGCCTCCTCGTCGAAGCGGACCCCCGTGTCGATCTTGTTGGCTTTGTAGTAGATGCGGTTGTGGTCCGGGCCCTTGTTCTGCGGCACCTGGATATGGAACGGCTGGTTGTGGGTCGCGAACCAGAACTCGCTGCCGCCCCGAAATCCGTATGACAGTGGCATATCGGGGAATTCCTGCCGGCTATCGAGCTTGGCGCTGAAGCTTTCCTTCAGCAGGACGTTCTCCACGCGCAGGGCGAAGAAGTTCTCGATCAGCGGCGCGGCAGCCTCGCGATGCGGATGGTATTCGAACTTGCCGTCCATCACGCATTCGTAGACCTGGAATGCATCTTTCATGATCAGCGGATAGTCCTCGTCTTCTCTGAATTCGGTGGTCGGCGTCTTGATCATGTCGAACGGCACGTCAGCCATTTTCTCCTCCGGCGTCTGCCCCGGCCAGCCGAGGTTGACGACATGTTCCATCCAGTCGCGCTTGTACTCGATAAAATTCAGCGCGCACTTGCCTGTTCTGCGCAGGTTGGTCGCGGTGTTCGAGCTGGCGCGGCTGACCAGCATCATCGAATGGGACTCGCTTATGTCGAATGGAAACACCAGTGAATGCGGGCCGATGCTCGTCGTCCCGCGTTCATTGATCGTCGTGATCATCGCAAAGGGCATCGGGAAGAACGAAGATGACTGATAGAAATTGTCGCGCACCGGTATGGCGACGAATGGTTCGTCGCCGCGTTGGTCGTCTTCGATTGTCATGGTCTCTGGCGGCTGCATGTTCCGTATTCCTGCTAACTCGGCAAAAGGTTTTCGCTATTTTTGGGGAATTGTCCCGGTTCTGAAATGCGTATTTGTCCGTAGCGCTTGTATTACGGGCCGTTACATCGATGTTGCCCGATGCGACCTCGCAGCATCCGTAGGTAGATTTACGCATTGGGACGCTGCATCGACGTCGCTAGCATGGTTTCATCCCGGCGCTCACGTGCCGTACGCAAATCGCGGAGAACAAGAACCATGTACGTAAATTTCTGGTATCCGATTGTTCGTAGTGAAGATCTCAGCATGGACACGCCCGAGAAGGTCAAGGTTCTGGGCGTCAACCTGGTCGCTTTTCGTGACGCGGATGGCAACGCCGCCGTGCTCAGCGATACCTGCGTCCATCGCGGCGGTTCGCTCGGCGGCGCATGGTCCGCCGGCACTGCGCCACGCATCGTCGACGGCTGTGTCGTTTGCCCCTACCACGGTTGGGAATTCGGCGCGGACGGCAAGTGCAAGAACATCCCGTCGATCGGCTACGGCACCAAGACGCCGCCCCGCGCCAAGGTCGATGCGTATCCCGTGCAGGAGAAATACGGCATCGTGTTCGCGTTCCTCGGCGACCTGCCGGAGGAAGAGCGACCGCCATTGCTCGAGGTCGAGGAGTACGGCCAGGAGGGCTGGCGTGCCAACACGATCCTGACCATCGATATCAATTACTACTACGAGCGTTCCGTCGAGAATGGCATCGATCCCGCGCACAACGAATTTGTGCATCCGACGCACGGATTCTCCGGCGTCAATCGCGAGACCTACAAGGTCCGCGATTACGAGACCGAGGACCACCAGCAGGGCTGGGGCTTCTGGTTCATGCACCGCTTCGAGGCGCCGCCGCTCAAGGGCAAGACCTGGGGTGATACGCGCGAGGGCTCGGGCGACCTGTATGCCGGCGGCGGCACGTATGGTCCTAACGTGATCGCGACTTACATCACGCCTTCGGAAGGCAAGCAGTTCAGACAGTATTTCTTCGAGCAACCGATCGACGACCAGCATACGCGCATCTTCTTCCTGAACATGCGCAGCTTCATGCTCGATCCGAAGCACGATGGCCCGATCCATGCCCGTAACAAGGCGATCGCGCAGCAGGACATCGACATCATGGGCGATATCCATCCCCGCCAGACGCCGATGAGCAACACGAAGGAAGTGCTGATGCCGGCCGACAAGGCCATCGTCGCCTATCGCGAGTGGCTCGAGAAGTTCGACAACAAGGGCTGGCGGATCGACTGGGAGGCCTTCAGCGAGCGCAACGGCAAGGACACCGCGTTTGCGATTCCGTGCCCCGACCGGCGCACGTCCGGGAACTGGGTGCTCGAGGAGGTGCCGCGGATCACGAGTCGCGTCGATCGCAAGGCTTCGAAGCCCGACATGAAGGCAGTCAGTTAACCGATCTGGGATGAGCCGGTCATCTATGCCTGACGGCACCGGCTTCAGCAAAGAAGATCGTTTTAGGAGGATGACGAAGAATGTATATCAACTTCTGGTACCCGATAGTACGAAGTGAGGATCTCGGCTATGACGAACCCGTCAAGCAGAAGGTTCTCGGTTGCAACTTGGTAGCGTTTCGCGACGGTGATGGTGAAGCCCACGTTCTGAGCGACACCTGCACGCACCGCGGCGGCTCGCTTGGTGGCGCATGGTCGGCCGGGACCGCGCCGCGCATCGTTGACGGCTGCGTAGTCTGCCCGTATCACGGCTGGGAGTTCGGCGGCGATGGCAAGTGCAAGAACGTGCCGTCGATCGGCTACGGAACGAAGACTCCGCCGCGGGCGAAGGTCGATTCCTACCCGGTCGAGGAGCGTTACGGCATCGTCTTCGCGTTCCTGGGCGATGAGCCGGCAGAGTCTCGTCCGCCGATGTTCGAGGTCGAGGAATTCAATCAGGAAGGCTGGCGGGCCAACCAGGTATTGATTCTCGAAGTGCCGTATTACTACGAGCGGTCGATCGAGAATGGTCTCGACCCGGCGCACAACGAGTTCGTGCATCCGACGCATGGCATGAATACGATGAACCGTGAGACGTACAAGGTGCGCGAGTATGACACCGAGGACCACCGGCAGGGCTGGGGTTTCTGGTTCATGCATCGATTCGATTCCCCGCCACTGCCGCAGAAGGACGACCAGACCGCCGGCGGCAAGGATACGCCGTGGGGCGAAACGAAGACGGAGCGCAGTGATGTCTACGCAGGTGGCGGTACGTATGGGCCGAACATCATGCCGACGTACATCAATATTACCGAGGACAAGATGTTCCGGCAGTATTTCTTCGAGCAACCGGTCGATGAGCACAACACGAGGATCTTCTTCCTGAACATGCGCAACTTCCTGCTCGATCCGAAGCACGATGGGCCGATTCATGCTCGCAACAAGGTCATCGCGGGTCAGGATATCCAGATCCTCGATGAGTTGTATCCGACCCTGACGCCATTGAGTCCGACGAAGGAAGTGCTGATGCCGGCCGACAAGGCCATCGTCGCCTATCGCGACTGGCTCGAGAAGTTTGACGACATGGGCTGGCGAATCGATCTGACCGAGTTCAACAAGCGCAATGGCAAGGACACGGCATTCGCCATTCCGTGCCCGGATCGTCGTACCTCCGGCAACTGGGTCATCGAGGAGGTTCCGCGAATCAAGAACCGCGCCGAGCGCAAGAAGATCGAGCGCGCGGCGTAATAATAACGAGCAACTCCCACTAAGCGGCCTTCGGGCCGCTTTTTTTATGGGGTCAGAGTCAAAGACTCTGACCCCGAGTGAACGGTAAACTGTCTCCCGATCATGATTCAGATTGACGACCTGACCTTTCGCTATCGCGACGGTGAATTCCGGCTGCGCGTGCCCTCGCTGGAAGTTCCTCGTGGGCAGTCGCTGGCGATCGTCGGCCCGAGCGGTTCCGGCAAGACGACATTGCTCAATTTGATCGCCGGCATCCTCGAACCCGCAGCGGGAAAGATCAGCGTTGGCGATACGGAAGTCACCGGTCTTCAAGATGCCGCTCGGCGCGACTTCCGCATTCGGCACATGGGGCTCGTATTCCAGGAATTCGAGTTGTTGGACTATCTGCCGGTGATCGACAATGTGCTGCTTCCGTACCGGATTACATCCGCGCTGCGATTGTCGAACGAAGTGAGCCAGCGCGCTGGCAGTATCGCCGCGAAGGTCGGTATCGCAGACAAACTCGATCGCTTTCCCGGGCAGCTTTCCCAGGGTGAGCGTCAGCGCGCCGCAATTTGTCGCGCACTGATCACGGAACCGTCTTTGCTGCTCGCCGATGAGCCGACCGGCAACCTCGATCCCGGCAATAAGGGCCGCGTGCTCGATATCCTGTTCGACTACGTCGTGTCCACCGGGACAACGCTGATCACCGTGACTCACGATCATGATTTGATATCGCGGTTCGATCGTGTACTGGACTTTCGCGATTTTCTGTCGCCTGGGCAGGCCGTCGCGTGAAAGACCTTCTCTATCTCGTCTGGCGATACGTCGCGTTCCATCGGTGGAAGACGGCGATTCTTGCGCTGTCGATTACGTTGATCATCTATCTGCCCGTCGGCCTGAACGTACTGGTGGATCAGAGCGCCGAACAACTGACGGCGCGCGCCCACGCGACGCCTTTGCTGGTCGGCGCCAAGGGCAGCCCGCTCGAACTGGTGCTGAGCTCTCTGTATTTCGATGCCGACACGCCCGCGCTCAGTCGTTTCGGCGACGTGCGCCGGGTCAGGGAAACCGGGCTGGCGGAGCCGGTTCCGTTGTACGTTCGATACGCGGTCCGTAACCAGCCCGTCGTCGGCACGACACTGGAGTACTTCGAATTTCGCGAACTGCAGATTGCCGAGGGCCGCGTGATGGGGCTGCTGGGCGAGGCGGTACTCGGCGCGATGGCGGCGCGCGAACTTGACGTTCGCGCGGGCGACTCGATCGTATCGTCCCCCGAGAATGTCTTCGACCTGGCGGGCGTTTATCCCCTGAAAATGCGGGTCGTCGGGGTGCTGGCGCCGGCGTTTTCGGCGGATGACGATGCCGTGTTCGTCGACCTTAAAACATCATGGATCATGGAAGGTCTCGGGCACGGTCACCAGAACCTCGCGTCCGCCGAAGCCGCGGCCGCGGTACTGAAGCGTGACGGCAATCGCATCGTCGCGAATGCAGCCGTCGTGCAGTACAACGAAATCACCGATGACAACATCGATTCATTTCATTTTCACGGTGACCATGGCGGCTTCCCCATCACCGCCGTGCTCGCCGTTCCGCGAGACCAGAAGTCGGCCGTGATACTGCAGGGGCGCTTCGAGGGTGCAGAGGACGCGAGCCAGATCGTCAGGCCGGTCGACGTCGTCGAGGAATTGCTTGGCACGGTCCTGACGATTCGTCAGTTCGTGGTCGCGGCGGTCGTCATCGTCGGGACAGCGACGCTGGCCACGGCGATCCTCGTGTTCATGCTGTCACTGAGGCTGAGGCGCCGGGAGCGTGTGACGCTTTTCAAGATCGGCGGTTCGCGTCAGGCGGTTGCCGGACTGCTGATGGCGGAGATCGCCGCGGTGGCTGTCGTCAGCGGCGCGCTGGCCGCGGTGCTGACGCTGCTGACGCGTTACTACGGTGCGGACCTGATTCGGGCGCTGTTCCTCTAGGCCCGTCCGGGCCGGTATTTCCGGATCGACGTATCGAGGCCGAAAGTGTCGGCTAGGAGATACGCGTGACGGAGCCTTCGCTGTTGAAGTGAACCGTGTACTCGGCGCTGCCGCGCTTATAGACCCATGTATTGCCGAACCGCTCGGCCGGCTCGCCGCACTTCTTCAGCACTTCGTACATGCCCGGGCCGGTTCTTCCGCCGGCGCTGATGATGTGCGTTCCGCAGCGCATGGAGCCGCTGGCAACCGCCGGTTCCAGCGTCAGGGCCGACAGAACGATCGCTGTGATGATCAATAAAGACTTTTTAAACATATTCGATTCCTCCGGTAGGCGAGTAGATGCTTCGCAGAACGATCTCGTCTACGGGATGCGGTAGTTCAGATTTTTGACGGTGGCCAGGCCGGCGCCGACGCGTAACACGGCGCCCGCCGCCATGTCGGCAACGAGCGTGCGAATCGGCGACCGCACGCGCAGCTCGCCGGAGCCCGAGACGCCCGCGAACTCGCCTTCGCCGCCGGTCAGCTTGAAGCTGCCCTTGCAGCTGCCCACTTCGCCTTTGCAGGACATATCGGCATACACGACGTCTTCCGCGCCGGCGGTAATCTCGCAGTGGCCCTCGGCCTCGGTCTTGCCGCTGTCGATATCGAGTTTCTGCACGATCGGGCACATGACGAACGCTTCGTGCATCTCGCCGCGTGAAGACTCGACATACATGATCCCTTCGAGTGCGCCGAGAAACAGCATCGTGTTCGTGCCGACCTGGAACACGCGACCCTCGGCTTCCCACGGAATGACCGCCTGAACGGTATCCTGCTCGGCCGCTTGGAGAGGCGATAAATTCATCAGCAACACTGCGATCGCCGAAATCAGATAGCTTCGCTTCACGGACATCACTACGTCTCCTGTTTTGACAACGGCTGAAACCCGTCCCTCAGCCTGGTTCCAACTCTACCAAAATGCCGCGCCGCGATTGCGAGAAATATGCACGGTTTTTGGGGTCTTCGTGCGCCGAATGGCGCGATTATGGCAATTCCGCGAGGCTCGCAGCGACGTCACGGCTGAATGAGCCGACGAGCTCGCTCAATGCCGCGACGATCGCCGCATAGTCGGATGAATTCCCGACCTGGGCCGTGTAGCGTGACCTGCGCGGCGGTATAACCGTATTGTCTTCGATGTCCCGGACGAGCCACTGCACTTCCAGAATGGCGGCGCCGGTCGCGTCGGTGTCGAACCGGGTCACCTGCGCCGGCAACTGGTATCCGCTGGCCATTGCAGTCTGCGCGGGAAAATCCAGCACACGGTCGGAGTCGAGGAGCGTCGCGAGGTTGTCCGCCAGCGTGCGTTGGAATGCCTCGGCCAGCGGTTCCGTCCAGCGGTCGTAGTCGCCCAGTTGCATGCCGACGTCTTCGGTCCGCGTGACGATCTTGTTGCGGTTCAGGTACTCGGCGATTCGAACCGGTCCAATGGAGATCGCGAATTGCTCGGCGGCCGGGTAGTCAGCCTGGGTCTCGATCGGAACGAGACCGTAGTAGCGCACGGGCGCCGACGTGCCGCATCCCACGATCAACAATGACAGGCAACAGGCCGTCGCGACCGGCAAGATTCTTTCCCGCTTCATAGGCTTGTTCCCGTCATTCCTGCTTGCCCCTGACGATCGATTCCGGATGCCGCTCCAGGTACTCCAGTAACACCCGCAGTGCCCGGGCGGCCCTCTGGATTTCGTTCAGCGTGTTCACGAGTTCGTATTGCGTTTCCGAGTCTGAGCCGATCTGCTGGTTCAGCCCCTCGAGGACTTTACTGCCCTGAGCGATGGCCGTGTCGAGATTCTTCAGTGCCGGGTCGAGCTTGTCCGCCAGGCCCTTCACCTCGCTGTCGGCGCTGTTGACCAGCTTGCGCGCATCGCCGAGTACGGCACGCAGGTCGTCGCCCGCGCCGCGCAGCACCAGGGTCAGTTCCTGCGTGTCCCTGGAGTTGATGAATTGGTCGGCCCCCAGGACGATGCGTTCGACTTCCTCGGAATTGATGATCCTGTCGATGCCGGCAGCGATATTCTGCAGGTTCGCCATGACCTGCCGGATATCCACCGACGTCTGGACCTCGCTGATGAACGTTCGAACGTCTTCGATCGCCTGCTGGATATCGGATGGGATGCTCGGTATCTCGTCATACGGCAGGTCGCGGCCCCGGAACACCGCTGGTGAGTCGGGCACCAGGTCGAGTTCGACGACGAGCTGGCCGGTAATCAGGCTCTCGCTGTTCAGCTGCGCGCGCAGGCCGGCATCGACCAGCCGTCCTACGTTGAGCTCATCGAATTCCGACAATAGCCCGAGGTCGTCCCCGCCGCGCATCAGGCGAGCAGCGTCCGGCAGGATCTCGAAGATGACCGGGATGGAAAAGTCGAGTGTCTCGATGTCGCCGACGACGCTGATATCGGTCACGTAACCGACCCTTACGCCCTTGAACAGCACGTTCGAGCCGACCCGCAGCCCCTTGACCGAGCGATCGAAATAAGTGACGTACTTGAACTTCCGCTTGAAGATTTCCGAACCGCCGAACAGAACGACGGCGATCGCGGTCAGGGCAACCGCGCCGATCACGAATGCGCCGATCAGAGTAGGGCTGGTTTGCTTGCTCATGCCGCGTTCGTCTCCGTGGCCGCGTCACCGCGCTGCAGGAAGTTCCGGACGACAAAATTGGGGTGATTGTCGCGCAGTTCCTTCGGGTCGCCGGTCGCCAGCTGGGTCTTCGTATCCGCATCGAGAAAGACCGAATTGTCGCCGATCGAGAAGATGCTGGCGAGTTCATGGGTGACGACGACGACCGTTGTTTCCAGCGTGTCGCGAAGCTCCAGAATCAGGTCGTCCAGGAGGCGCGCGCTGATCGGGTCCAGACCCGCAGACGGTTCGTCGAAGAACAGGATATCCGGGTCCATCGCCATCGCACGCGCGAGGGCGGCCCGCTTCTTCATGCCGCCCGAAATCTCGTTCGGATAATAGTCTTCGAAGCCGGCCAGCCCGACGAGCATCAGCTTGTATGACGCGACGTCGCGCATCTCGGCCTCGGTCAGCTCCGTGTACTGAGACAACGGCAGCGCGATGTTTTCGGCGAGCGTCATCGAGCTCCATAGCGCGCCGGCCTGGAATGACGTTCCGAAGTTCTGTTTCATCAGCTCGCGTTTTTCGTCCGACTGCGCCCAGAACGAAACGCCGTCATAGATGACTTCGCCCTGTGCCGGGCTCTTCAGCCCGATCATGATCTTCAGCAGCGTGCTCTTGCCGCAGCCGCTGCCGCCCATGATGATGAAGACCTCGCCGCGTTTGATCGTGAAGTTCAGGTCCTGCTGGATCAGGAAGTCGCCGTAGGCCATCGTCAGATCGCGGACTTCGATATGGGTGTCGTTAGTCGCGTTCACGTCAGATACCCAGGTTGATGTAGATGACCGTCAGAATGCTGGCCGCGACGACGATCAGTACGATGCTCATGACCACGGCGCGGGTGGTCGCCTGGCCGACGGCCATCGCGCTGTTGCCGCAGGCCATGCCTTGCTGACATCCCGCCACCGCGACCAGGCTGCCGTACACCACGGCCTTGAACAGGCCGCCGAACAGCGCGTTCAGGCCGACCGAGTCCACCGTCTGGACGGCGTACTGAATGAAGCTGGCGTCGAGCATGAACATCGCGACGAGCATGCCGCCGAGGATGCCCATCAAACTGCTGTACATCGTCAGCAGGGGCATCATGATGATCAGCGCGATCAGGCGCGGCAGCACGAGGAAGTCCGTCGGGTCCAGGCCGAGCGTGGTCAGCGCGTCGATCTCCTCGTTGACCTTCATCGTGCCGAGTTGCGCCGCGTAGGCCGCACCGGTGCGGCCGGCCATGATGATCGCCGTCATGATCGGCGCCATCTCCCGGATCATCGCGACGGCGACGAGGTCGGCGGTGTAGATGCCCGCACCGAAATTGCGCAGCTGCATGACGCCGACGAACGCGAAGATCATGCCGATCAGGAAGCTGACCAGGCTGACGATTGGCAGCGCCTGGGCGCCGGCCTCCTGCACGTATTGAACGAAGTCCGAAGCCAGGTATTTGGCCTTGCCCTGCAGGTACCGGCCGACGGACAAAACGACTTCGCCGCTGAACTCGACCATGTCCAGGCACGTATGCCAGATGTCGCGAGTCGCCTCGCCGACCTCGGTCAGGAATGACGATGCCTGTGCCTGTCGCCGGGCGCCCTCACGCTCCTTGACGGCGAATGCGAGAGCCATCAGCTTGCGCGCCCCCTCGGGGAGGCCGGCCTCGTCGAGTGCTACGCCGTTTGCCTCGGCGCTGCGCGCAATATTGATGATGGTCGTGACCAGGCCGGTGTCCCACTCCGTCAGGGACGTCGTGTCGAAGCCGATGCGGCCCGGCTTCGGCGCCTGGCGGAGCCGGTCGAGGACCTGATCGGGATCCGGGAGATCGTGGCCGAGCAACCAGTCGCCGCCCAGCGAGACGATAATGCCGCCGTCCGTCTCGGCGTCGATTGCCATGCTTGCGTTGGACATCGCCGTTCTTGTTCTATGGGGCGGTTGGTTTGGTCTGCGGATACCCGAACAACCTAGCACAGACCCCGAAACGAGGCGAATTGCCTACATCTCGGCCGACCTCTATAGTTTTCGTTTCGCGTGATCGATCGGAGCCTGGCCGATGAAGAAGAAGGGCCAATGAAAAAGAAAGACTACGAAGAGTCCCTGTACGAGCTGCAAATCGAACTCAACAAGCTGCAGCGATGGGTGACGGAAACCGGCGCGCGTATCGTCGTCATTTTCGAGGGTCGCGACGCGGCCGGGAAAGGCGGCACGATCAGGCGAATCGCGGAAAGCGTCAGCCCGCGAGTCTTTCGCACGGTGGCCTTGCCGAAACCCTCGGATCGGCAAAAAAGCCAGTGGTACTTCCAGCGCTACGTCGAGCAGCTCCCGGCGGCAGGCGAAGTGATTCTGTTCGATCGCAGCTGGTACAACCGCGCCGGCGTCGAGGTCGTCATGGGGTTTTGCACGCCAAAGCAGCGGGACGATTTCCTGCGCGACGTGCCCCCGTTCGAGCTCACGCTGGTCGACGACGGGATCATCCTCGTCAAGTACTGGCTCGAAGTCAGCAGCGACGAACAGCAGGAACGTTTCGAGAAACGCATCGCCGAGCCGACGAAACAATGGAAGCTCAGCCCGATGGACCTGGAGGCGCGGCGCCGCTGGTACGAGTACTCGCTGGCCCGCGACCGGATGTTCGATGTGACGGATACGTCCCATGCGCCGTGGTACGTCGTCAGGGCCGACGACAAGAAAGAGGCCCGCCTGAACTGCATCTCCCACCTGCTGAGCGTGATTCCTTACGAAGATCTCGACGGCGAGACGATCGAGCTGCCGAAACGTTCGAACGAACACGAGTATGACGACAAGGCGACAATGACCAGCCGGCGCTACGTGCCCGAGCGCTACTGAGCTCTAATCTCTCTAATAAACAGTCGGTTGTCATTATCGGCGGCGGCTGCGGCCGTCAATTGTATTGCCCGTTGGTTGCTGGATAATGGATCGCCCTTGTGAATGCCGGGCCCGCGTCAGCCCCGTTGGAGTAAAGAATGAAACACTGGATATCTATCTCAATCGCTCTCGGCCTGTTGGTCAGTTTTCCCGCAGTGGCTCAAAAAGCTGGGCAGAACGCGACCGTAACCCTCGGTGTGGTGCAGAGCGCGGAGCGCGTGACGCTGCAATCCACCGGTGGCGGCAAAGGCGCCGTCGTGGGCGGCACGCTCGGCGCATTGTCCGGTAGCAGCAGCAGCAAACGTCGGCGCAACGCGGTTATCGGCGGCACGGCCGGCGCCCTGGTGTCGCGCAGCGGAGAGTCCCAGGGTATGCAGTATGCGGTGCGCGTCGGTGACGGCAGTGTGATCGTCGTCGTCAGCGACCAGACCCAGATACAGATCGGCGATTGCGTTACGGTCGAACAATCCGGCGACCTGGCCAATATTCGCCGGCAGGATCCGCTGGCGTGCGAGAACGCGGCTGCCGCGCAGTCCGAAGATGTGCAGTCCGAATTCATGGATTCAGCTGACAAGTGCGCCGCCGCCAAGCGTGAAATTCTCGATGCTACGACCAAGGAAGAACTCGAACTGGCGACGGCGAAAGCGAATATTCTCTGCGAATGAACGGCCACTCATTGAATAACAAGGAATCCCGATGAGCCTGATTAGGCTGTTGCGCCGGGGCGCAATAGCGTCTCTGTTTGCGTGCCTCATGCCTATCGGGATCGTATTCGCCGGCGGTCTCTACATCTCGGAGTTCGGCACGCCAGCGCAGGGCGCCGCGGGCGCGGGTTCGGGTGTGCTGGCCGAGGACGCTTCGACCGCCTTCCACAACCCCGCCGGTATCACTTCCCTGGAGGCGGGCAAGAGTCACTGGATGGTGTCGGCGATGTATATAGACCCGTCGATGAAATTCAACAAGGATGCATCGACGACCGTCCCGACCGGCGCAGGTATCGGCAACGGCGGTGACGCCGGTGTCAGTGCCGTCGGTGGCGGGTTCTTCTGGGCGCGCCGCGTCACGGAGGACTTCGGCTTCGGCTTCGCGCTGAATTCGATCTCGGCGGCCGCGATGGACTACCAGAACGATAGCCCGAACCCGAACGTCAACAACTTCGCGGGCCGCTACTGGGCGACGCAGGTTGAACTGATCACGATCAATCTGACGCCTTCGGTGGCCTGGCGTATCAACGAAAAGTGGTCGGTCGGATTCGCGATACCGATCCAGGTGGGCGTGCTCGACCTGAACGTTGCCGTACCACTGCCCCCGGGTGCATCGCCACCGGTCAACCAGCCGCTGACGGACGGCAATGCGAGTATTAGCAACGGCGACGACTATAGCGCGACGTTCGCGTTGTCCGCCCTCTGGGAGCCGACCGATCGCTTGCGGTTTGGCGCGGCATACCAGGGCGAGAACAAGTTGAACTTCGACAGCGACCTGAGCATTTCGGGTCCGGTCGGGAACCCGGTTCCATTGCCGATCAATGCGGCAAAAGTCGAGATACCGTTCGTGCAGACGGTGCGCCTGTGGGGATCCTCGGACATTGGCGATCGCCTGACGCTGCTGGCGACGCTGGCGTGGGAGAACTGGGGCGCGTTCGACAATCAGCTGGTTTCCACCGATGCCGGAACCGCCGCGGTCGCGCGTGATTGGGACGACACCTGGAAGGTCGCGCTCGGTTTGCGCTGGCGTACGGCCGGTGCGTGGTCTCACTACCTTGGAGTCGCCTACGATTCGAGCCCGACCAGCGCTTCGAAGCGCGCGGCGGACATGCCGATGGATGAGCAATGGCGTTTCTCGATCGGCACGAACTATAAGTTTCCGAAACGCGTCAAACTCGGCGCGGTCCTGACGTACGCCGACTATGGCGATGCCGAGATCAACAACGGCGGTAGCTGGGGCAATGTCGTCGGGAACTATTCGACGAACCGCATCCTGTTCCTCGGTGCGAATATTGGCTGGTAGGCCATCGTCCGAACGTTCGGCGATCGGGCGCGCGTCACCTCTCTGGGTCGCGCTCGTCGTTTTTGTGTTCGGTTGCTCCGAGCCCACCGATCAGGCGACCGTGTCCGCGGAAGATGCGCCCGCCGGCCCCGTCGTCGTTTACGCGGTTAATTATCCGCTGGCGTATTTCGCGCAGGCCATCGGTGGCGATGCGGTCGAGACGCACATGCCCGCGCCGCGCGGCATCGATCCTGCAGCATGGTCCCCGGATGTCGACACCATCGCGGACTTTCAGCGAGCCGACCTGATCCTGTTGAACGGCGCCGGTTATGCCGCCTGGGTCAGCCGGGCGACGCTGCCGCCGTCGCGTATCGTGGATACGTCCGCCGCTTTCGCGGATCGGTACCTGCGCGTCGATCAGGCTGTCACCCACACGCACGGTCCCGAGGGCGAGCACGAACACGGCGACGTCGCGTTCACGACCTGGCTCGATCCGGCGCTGGCCAGTCTGCAGGCGGCGGCCATCAGGGACGCGCTGATTCGACTGCGCTCCGATCGGGAGGCCGAGTTCATGGCCGCATACGATCGACTGGCGGCCGATCTCGCCGGTTTCGATGACGGCTATAGTGCCTCGTTCGCGATGCTCGGGGGTCAGCCGATGATCTTTTCGCATCCGGTCTACCAGTACCTGACGCGACGTTACGGATTGAACGCACGCTCGATGCACTGGGAGCCCGATGTTCCGCCATCAACTGCCGACATCGAGGCGTTGCAGACACTGCTGCGATCACATCCGGCGAAGATCATGATCTGGGAGTCAGATCCGCTGCCGGAAACCGGCCAGCGGCTCGACGCGGCGGGCATGAAATCCATCGTGTTCGATCCCTGTGCGAACCGGCCGGTGCAGGGCGACTACCTGTCCTGCATGCGGCGCAACCTCGCCGGCCTGGAGAGGTTGCTTTGAATCGTCTGTGCATCGTGTTGTTCATGCTGCTTGCGTGCGCGTGGCATTCCGCATTCGCGGACGCCATCGTCCGCACGCAGGCGATGTTCGCGAGCACGATCGCGGAGATCTACGTCGACGAGGGCGTCGTCGTCGACCTCGAGATCGGGGTGGCCGATCTGCCGGCGTTCCGTAACCTGTTGCCTGATACGATCTACGTCGACATGGGTTACGAGCCGGAGCCGCTGCGGGAACGCCTGGCGCGGTTCTTCGCGCAGGATCTCGTCATCGCGCCCGACGGCGGACAGTCTCTGTACGGCAGAGTCACCGGAATCGGCCCCGAGACGCGTATTCGGCGCGACCCGATCACCGGCGAGCCGATCGAGGTGGAGGAGGGTCAGGAGGAAACCGTCGTTCGCGCCCGTATCGAGTATCCACTGGACACACGGCCGGACTCGATCTCGTTCGGCATCGGCGGCAACGCGGGCGGCTCGAGCATCGGTTTCGTGCTCTACCACAAAGCCATCGCGGTCAATGACTTCCGCTACCTGACGCGGTCGCAGACCGTCGAACTGGACTGGAACGACCCGTGGTATTCGAAATTCTCGACGCGCGCGCTGCGGCGCCAGAACTTCGCGCCGATGAGCGGGTTTATCTATGTCGAGCCGTACGAGGTTCGCAAGGAGATCATCGCGCGGCCGAAAGACCTGCAGGAATGGGTCGACCTGGGACTCGCGGGGCGCGACACGATCCCGGTCGATATGCAGGACGAACTGAAACGCACCGTGGGCGAGTTCCTCCGCGGACGACACGAGGTTTTGATCGACGGCGAGATCATCGAGCCGGAACTTGCGCGCATCAACTTCCTCGAACGCACGCTGCGGACCAGCCGGGTAGTCGATCCGCCGGAGGACATGGACATCGATGCGGCGATCCTCGGCATCATCTTCGTGTATCCGACCGTCGAACCTTTACCGCAGAAAGTCACGATGGTCTGGGACATGTTTAACGAGCGGATCACGATGGTGCCGGCTTCGTCCGTCGACCAGGCAGGCCCGCTGCCGACGTTCCTCGAGCCCGACTACAACGTTCTCGAATGGCAGAACTTCCTTAAGAACCCGGAGCTACCGACGCTGAAAGCGATCCTGCCGCCGCCGAGTGCGGCCGAGACCGCGTCGTCATACCTGCGCTGGTTGCTGGCAGCCGCACTCGCCTGGAGCCTCTGGCACCTGAGCAGAAGACCGCAAGGGCAGCGTGGCGTCGCCGCGATGCTCGTGATCTTGCTGATACCCGCAACAGCCGGAAGTTTCTGGTTGGCTCGCGGAGCCTCGCTGCCGGACGACGATGCGAATCAGATCGTCGCCGCGCTATTGCACAACGTCTATCGAGCGTTCGACTTCCGGCAGGAGGAGCAGATCTACGACGTGCTCGAGAAGAGTGTCGACGGCGACCTGCTCGCCCAGATCTATCTAGAGACGCGGCGTGGGCTCGAACTCGCGAACCAGGGGGGCGCCCGGGCGAAGGTCAAGAATATAGAGATGATCGACCTCGCGACCCGCGGCGGGGAAGACGGCGGTTTCATCGCGGCCGCGACATGGAATGTCGGCGGATCGGTCGGCCACTGGGGTCACGTGCACGAGCGCCGCAACCAGTACCGCGCCGAGATGACGATCGCGTCCATCGATGGCGTCTGGAAATTCACGGATCTGGAGATACTCGAAGAGCAGCGTCTATAGAGCGATATTGAGGTGCCCAATTAGTCTGAATCCAGGTGGAGTACCGTCGTCTATCACAGCATGGATGCCGGCTTCCATGCCAGGCTGTCGAAGGAAGAACGACGGCAGGCGATCACAGTCCGGCACGCGTGGTTCACGCGCCCGTGAGTTCGAGTCAGAAGGGGCGTGCGAACAGAAAGCCGACGACGAACACGGCATCACCGTCGACGAAGTCGACGTTGAGTTGCGGTGCGATTTCAATGGAGCCAACCTCGAAGCCGTACTCCGTACCGACCCGAACGAGAAACTCTGTGCCGTCTGTCGCGTCGCCATCCTCGAATCCGGGTCCCGCGTAAACTCTCCATTCGCCCATGCGATAGACGAGCGGAATCGCGCCCACCAGCGTGTCGATATCGCCAAACGTATATTCCAGAACACCTGAAATCGCTAACGACTCCGAGAAATAGTGGCCGCCCTCGATGCCGAGCGCGAGACCTTTCTCCCGGCGCTCCTCCGAGGTGATGCCGACGAAGATGCCGATGCTGTTGCGCGTTTCCTCTTCGCCCGCCGATTCTTCCGTCTCGTTGCCGAAAGTCGCGGACGACATCGTGAACGCCAGCAAGCAGATTGCGACTGCGCCTTTCAGCATTCTCTTGTGTTTCATTTTGACTCCAAGCGGATCAATTGACGTCACCTTGTTTCGGCAGCTCCGTGCTCTCGAGATACTCGCCCCAGTTCGTGCGCTCCGCCATCTTCGTGCGGATCTGCTCGTCGACGTAGTTGTTGCCCTGGCGCAGCTGCCAGCCGCCGCCGAGCGCCTTGTAAACGCCGACGAGGTTCGACACGACGTCGCCACGCGTTGCGGTCAACGCATCCTGCTGCTGCAAGAGCGACGTCTGCGTGTTCAGTACACGCGTATAGTCGACGGCGCCTTCGCGATACTGCGTCAAAGCGAGTTCGGCCGCTCGTTGGGACGCCGCGACGGCATCGGTCAGGAACATCGCCTGCTCCTGCGTGCGCAGAAAGCCGAGCAACGAGTCCTCGACCTCGCGCGCGGCGTTCAGCACAGAGTTCTGATACGCGACGGCGAGTTGTTCGAAACGCGCATCCTGCGCGCGAACGTTATTGCGGATGCGGCCGTAGTTGAAGATATCCCAACTAATGAAGGGCGTGATAAAGCCCTGGCCGCTGTTGGACTTGAACTGATCCGAGAAGGTTTCGCCGGCCAGTCCAAAAGACCCGGCGATGACGAAGTGCGGATACAGGTCAGACTGGCTTATCCCGATCGCCGCGCTCTGCGTTGCGGCCGCCATCTCGGCGGCGCGCACGTCCGGTCGCCGGCGCAGCAGGTCGGCCGGGATGCCGACGGCCGCTTTCGGCGGTGCGCTCGGGATCTTTGCGGCCCCGCCGAGGATCGACTGCAGATCGCTCGGCGGCATGCCGAGCAGGAAGCTCAGCAGATTTTTCGTGCGCCCGAGGCCGAGTTTCAGCGCAGGAATCGATGCCTCGGTATTGCGCAACAGGGCCTCGGACTGCTCGACATCGAGTTTCGATGTGGCTCCGAGTTCGAACCGCGTTCGCGCCAGGTCGAGTGACTCTGCCTGGTACTGCACGTTCTGCAGCGCATAGTTCAGCCGTTCCTCGAACGTTCGAATCGTCGTGTACAACGTTGCGACGTCGCCCGTTAGTGTGACCAGCAGTGC
>JBLYYV010000184.1:0-8662 GCA_048550095.1 Gammaproteobacteria bacterium | reverse complement strand
CCCGAGGCCACCGCCGCGTGGGATTTTCTGGCGCCGTACCTCAAGCACGCGCGCAGATATGTTTTTTCGCGCAAGGCCTATGTACCCGAACAGGTGGAACATAGTAAAGCTCGAATCGTGCAGCCGACGATCGACCCATTCTCGTCGAAAAACCAGGAGCTCGACGACGACACGGTCAGAACCATCCTCGTGCACACCGGTATTCTCGCCCGACCGCTTCCGGACGAACCGAACTACGAGTTCCAGCGGCGCGACGGGTCCCTGGGGCGCGTCGATCGCCACGCCGACATCGTGCGCTGCGGACGCTCGACGAGCCCGGACATACCGGTGGTCATGCAAGTGTCACGCTGGGACCCGCTGAAGGACCCGATCGGGGTCATGCAAGGCTTCGCACACTTCATCACGACGAACCCCGAGAGCAACGCCGAACTGCTGCTCGTCGGACCGTCGGTGCGATCGGTCGCCGACGACCCGGAGAGTCCGGCGACGTTTCAGAAAGTATTCAGCGCCTGGTGTGATTTGCACCACTGGCAGCGCGACCGCGTCCACCTGATCATGCTGCCGATGGTCGACGTCGAGGAGAACGCCGCTATCGTGAATGCGCTGCAGCGTCACGCGAGCGTCATCGTGCAGAAAAGCCTGCAGGAAGGCTTCGGCCTGACCGTGACCGAGGCGATGTGGAAGGGTACCCCGGTAATCGCGAGCCGCGTCGGCGGCATCCAGGATCAGATCGAAAACGGCGAACACGGCGTTCTGCTGGACGATCCCACCAACATCGATGAGTTCTCGCGTGCACTCGAGCAGATCTTCCGCAATCCGGGCTTCGCCGAAAAGATCGGCAACGCGGCGCGCGACCGAGTCCGCGACCAGTTCCTGCAGACCCGCAGCGTGTTCCACTACATGAACCTGATCATCGAGTTCTGCGGCGGGAAAGACCAGTGCGAGGTCGACGATCCTGCCGGTTGATACAGTTCGCGTAATCATCGGCGTCTGACCCCGGAATTCATCGAGACCGCAAATCAGGCCCTTCCGGTGGCAGACCCGGCAATGCCGTTATTTCACCCCGGTTCCGGACCGCCGCTTAAACGGGCCTGCATCTTTGGTGTCTGACACCCACTATAATCGGCGCCATGAAACAGAGCCTGGTCGACAAACTGCAGCAACTGGTCGCCCGTTCCGAGGAACTGGGAGGCCTGCTGTCGGACCCGGATATCATCGGCGACCAGAACCGGTTCCGCGACCTGTCGAAGGAATACGCGCAACTGGAGAACATCGTCGGGCTCACCCGCAGCTACGAGCAGGCGCAGGGCGATCTCGAAGCGGCGGAGGAGATGCTCGAGGACGACGACGCCGAGATCCGCGAACTAGGCAAGGAAGAGCTCGAGCAGGTCAGGGAGAATCTCGAACGTCTTGAAATCGACGTCAAGAAAGAACTGATTCCGAAGGATCCGCTCGACGACGCAAACATCTACCTCGAGATCCGCGCCGGCACCGGCGGCGACGAGGCCGCAATATTCGCGGGCGACCTGTTCAAGATGTACCTGAAGTATGCGGAATCGCGCGGCTGGCAGGTGGAGATCATGAGCGAGAGCGAGGGCGAACATGGCGGCTTCAAGGAAGTCATCAGCCGGATCATCGGCAAGGGTGCGTATTCCCGCCTGAAGTTCGAGTCCGGCGCACATCGCGTGCAGCGCGTTCCCGAGACGGAAGCGCAGGGGCGTATTCATACCTCCGCATGCACGGTGGCCGTGCTGCCGGAAGCCGAGGAGATCGACGAGATCGAGGTCAACCCGGCAGATCTGCGGGTCGACACGTTCCGCGCGTCCGGCGCCGGCGGCCAGCACGTCAACAAGACGGACTCGGCCGTGCGCCTGACGCATTTGCCCACCGGCATCGTCGTCGAGTGCCAGGACGAGCGTTCGCAACACAAGAACCGCGCACGCGCGCTGTCGCTGTTGCAGGCGCGCATGATGGACGAGCAGCGCCAGAGCGCCGAGCGGGAGCGCGCGGCCGAGCGCAAGAGCCTGGTCGGTTCGGGCGATCGGTCCGAACGCATCCGCACCTACAATTTCCCGCAGGGCCGCGTGACCGATCACCGGATTAACCTGACGCTATATAAGCTCGACGATATTCTCATGGGTAATCTCGAGCACCTGATCGAGCCGCTGACGAACGAATACCAGGCGGATCAGCTGGCGACGCTCGAAGGAACCTGACCGACGTGACGCGTCGGTCGGGAACCGAAAAAACATAAAGAACAAAAATGAAGACCAGGCAGTACCCCTCCACCATCGACCGGATCGGCAATACGCCGCTGATTCGGCTGAATCATGTGTCGGATGAAACCGGCTGCGAAATACTCGGCAAGGCCGAGTTCATGAATCCGGGTGGCTCCATCAAGGACCGGGCGGCGCTGGGCATCGTCCGCGACGCCGAGCGTCGTGGCTTGCTGAAGCCCGGCGGCACGATCGTTGAAGGCACGGCAGGCAACACCGGCATCGGCCTGGCCGTCGTCGGCAATGCGCTCGGCTACGAGACCGTCATCGTCATGCCGGACAACCAGAGCAAGGACAAGATCGATACGCTGAAGTCGTATGGAGTTACCCTGCATCTCGTACCCGCGGTGCCGTTGAAGGACCCGAATCACTTCACCAAGGTGTCAGAACGTATCGCAGCCGAACTGAACGAGACGAACGAGGCTGGCGCAGCCTGGGCGAACCAGTTCAACAATACGGCCAACCGCGAGTTCCATGAGCAGACGACTGGCGTCGAGGTCTTCGAACAGACCAACGGCGAGGTGGACGCGTTCATCTGCTCGGTCGGCACCGGCGGCACGCTGGCCGGCGTCGCACGCGCACTGAAGTCGCGTAACGCAGACATCCGGATCGGGCTCGCGGATCCGACCGGTTCGGCGCTGTATAACTTTTTCGCACACGGCGAACTGAAGTCGGAAGGCGGCTCGATCTCCGAGGGCATCGGCAACAGCCGTATTACCGACAATCTCGCTGATACGCCGATCGACTTTCCGTACCAGATTCCCGATAGCGAATCGATCCCGCTCGTCTATGACATGATCAAACGCGAAGGCCTGTCCGTCGGTGGCTCGAGCGGCGTCAATGTCGCGGGCGCCATCAGGCTGGCACGCGAACTGGGTCCGGGGCATGTCATCGTCACGCTGTTATGCGACTCGGCGATGCGCTATCGGGCACGGTTATTCAACCGCGCGTTTCTGCGTGAACGAGGCCTTGAGCTGCCGGCATGGCTCGAACTCGATGGAGACTGAGGAATGCGAGCGCTGATCATTCGAACCGCCTGGTTGCTCCTCGTGTGCGCGGCCGCCGGCGCGCAGGCACCCGACGCGACTGATCGGACGTCGATTGGCGAGCGGCCAGACCCGGTCGGCACGCCGACGCCGGTTTCGGTGAGGGTGTATCTGTTCGATATCGGCGAGATCGACGACGACAAGCAGCGCTTCACCGCCGATCTGTTCATGAACATTCAGTGGCGCGATGCTCGCCTCGCCGTCCCGGAGACGAGTCGTGGCGGGCAGTTGCGTATCATGCCGCTCGGTAGTATCTGGACGCCACGCGGACTGATCGTCAACGACCGGGGGATGAGCTCACAACTGCCGGAAGTCGTCGAGGTCGATGACCTGGGCAACGTGGAGTACCGACAGCGTTTTTCCGGCGACATGGCGGCCGACCTGGTATATGCCGATTTTCCGTTCGACACGCAGCGCTTGCCGATCGATTTCGTCTCCTATCGATATACGCCGGACGAACTACAATTCTCGCCAGACTCTTCAATCACCGGCGATGTTTCACAATTCAGCGAGGAAGGCTGGCAATTCGAATTTGTCGAGCCTGAATTCAGCGCTTTCTCGATACCCGCAGAGGATATCTTACGATCGAGACTGGCCTTCTACGTCGAGGCACGACGCAATACCGGCTACTACCTCTGGACGATGTTTTTGCCGTTGACGCTGATCGTTTTCATGTCGTGGATGGCATTCTGGCTGCAACCGAACCTCGTACCACCGCGCATCGGCATCGCGACCGCCACGGTATTCTCGCTGATCGCTTTCGGCTTCAGCATTCGCGTCAGCCTGCCACCCGTCCCGTACCTGACGCGCGCGGACGTGCTCGTCACCGGTTGTACTTTCCTGGTATTCCTGTCGCTCGCCGTGACGATCATCGGCAGTCGGTGGGCCAGCGGCGAACATATGGAGCGCGCCCTGCGCCTGAATGCGATCGCGCGCTGGGTATACGCCGGCTTGTTCCTGCTGGTCGTCGCGACGGCGCTATTGCGCTAGCGCAGACTTCGGCAGGGCGAACGCAACGAGATAGTCGCCGATCCCGTCGGGGTAATACTCGTGATGGCCGCCTGCGGCGATGACGACATACTGACGTTCGCCCACCTGGTAGGTCATCGGCGTCGCCATGCCCGAGGTCGGCAGCTCGTGCTCCCACAGCTCGTCACCGGAGTCGGCGTCGAACGCGCGGAACCGCTCGTCCGCTGAACCGGCCACGAACACGAGCCCGCCCGCCGTCACGATCGGTCCGCCCGCACCCGGCGCGCCGAGATCCAGTGGCAGGCCGGCGATCTTGTCCAGTGAGCCGAGCGGCACCGACCACGCGGTCGACCCGTCGGTCAGGTCGATCGCCACCAGGCTCTGCCACGGCGGCGTCGTGCACGGCAGGCCGAGCGGCGACAGCAGGCGCTCGCCGTCACGTTCCACGGCATACGGCGTGCCATCGATGACGCCGGGAGGCCCGCCGGGACGGCCCGCGTTCGGCGATTCCGCCAGTTCCTGATCGACCTGTTCGAGCGGCACGAGACGAATGAATGCGGGTACGTTCCTGACCTTCGTGATGAAAAAACTGCGCCCGCTGTCGAACGCGCCGGAACCCCAACCGCTGGCCGCGCCCGGCACGATGACCGTACCCTGGGTCGTCGGCGGCGAAAAGACTTCGCCGCCGCTGAAACGCTGCAGCTTTTTCCGGCACATCCCCTTGTCATAAAACGTAAAGCCCCACGCATCTTCGGGTGCCAGTTGCGTTTGTGCGAGCGGCAGCGGTGCCGTCGGAAACGGCTGGCGTTGTGACAATACCTCGCCATCGACGCCCGTCGTCGGCACCTTGCGTTCCTCGACAGGAAACACCGGCACGCCAACCTCACGCTGAATGACGAACGCGAATCCGTGGGTCGTCAATTGCACGACGGCGGGAATCGTTTCGTCTCGTTGCCGAATATCCGCCAGCACGGGTTGCGACGCCGCGTCATAACCCCAGACATCATGATGCACGGTCTGAAAGAACCAGGCGATCTCGCCGGTCGAACCGCGCAAAGCCACCGTCGAGTTCGCGTAAGCGTTACTGCCCGGGCGGGTACCACCAAAGAAGTCCGGCGATGCGCTCGACGTCGGCAGGAACACCAGGTCGCGCGCTTCGTCGACCGACATCAGGCTCCAGACATTGGCGCCTCCGGTGGACGCGAGCGAGGCTTGGTCCCAGTCCTTGGCCTTCCTGCTGTTCGAATTTCTGGGTACGGGATCGAATGCCCAACGAAACTCCCCGGTGGCAGCATCGAACGCCCGAACCGCGCCGCTGGGTGAGTTCGCGCGACGATATTTGGATTCGATCGCGGAGCCTACTACGACGGTATTCCCCACGACCGCCGGCGGCATGTAGGTCCTGACGGATTTCCGGTCGACGGACGGCGTCGCCTCCTTGATATACGGCAACAGCCTGACGAGCCCGAGGTCACCAAAGCCCACGCAGCTCTTGCCGGTGCGGGCATCGAGGGCATACAGCCGCTTGTCGTGCGTCGCGAGATAGATGCGCCACGCACACGCGGCATCGCTTGCGACGTCATTGTCGCGCCATTGAGCAACGCCGCGACAACGATACTGCGCAGCGTTTTGGTCCCGCTTCACCTTCGGATCGAAGCGCCAGCGCTCCTGGCCGGTCGCCGGATCGAGCGCGATCACCTCGTTGAATGGCGTACAAAAAACCAGCGCACCGCCGCCCTCTTCCGGCACCAGTATCGGCGTTGCCTGCAGGCCCGCATGACCCGCCTCGTCGAGCACGCCTGCGCCGTCGCCCGTACGGTATGTCCAGGCCGGCCGCAGCGCTTCGACGTTGTCACGATTGATCAGACCCAGCGAGGAGTAACGCGAGCCGCCGCGATCGCCACCGTGATCGATCCAGCCGGTGTTGTCATGCTGATCCGCAACCAGCCCGCCCGGCAGCAACGCGACGATAAGAGCCAATGCTCGGATGCGCTGGGCACAGATTTGAACAGGCCGGATGAACACTTCTTTCTAGACGGCCGCCAGCGCCTTGTCGAGATCCGCGAGCAGGTCGTCGACATCCTCGATGCCCGGTGACAGCCGGATCAGATTGTCGACGATACCGAGTTCTTCACGACGCTCCGGCGCCACGTTCGAGTGACTCATGGAGGCGGGATGCCCGGCAAGACTCTCGACACCACCGAGACTCTCCGCGAGCGTGAACACCTCGAGCGCGTTCATGAATCGACCGACGCTCTCGCCGCCACCGCTCACTACGAATGACACGACGGCGCCGAAACCGTCCATCTGCCGCTTCGCCAATTCGTGCTGGGGATGATCCACCAGGCCGGGGTAATGCGTGCGCTCGACTTTCGAATGATCGTTCAACCAGCGTGCGATCGCTGCCGTGTTGGACAGGTGTCGCTCCATGCGCAGCGCGAGCGTCTTCACGCCACGAAGCGTCAGGTACGCATCGAAAGGTCCGGCCACGCCGCCTGCCGCGCTGCGCATCGAGACCATCTCCTTGCCCAGCTCCGGATCGGCGACGACGTTCACGCCGCCGAGCACATCGGAATGGCCGCCGAGGTACTTCGTCGTCGAATGCATGACGATGTCGCAGCCAAACTCCAACGGACGCTGCACGCAGGGCGTCGCGAACGTGTTGTCGACGGCGACCAGCGCGCCACATTGGCGGGCCAGCTTCACAGTGCCGGCCAGGTCCAGTATTCGTAACAACGGATTGGTCGGCGTCTCGACCCACAGCAATTTCGTGTTCGGCCGAATCGCTCGCTCGACCTCCGCCAGGTCCGTGAAGTCGACGAACGAAAATTCGAGCGCGGACGTACGGGTGCGCACCTGGCTGAACAAACGGAGCGTGCCGCCATACATATCGGCTGGCGCGATCACATGAGAACCCGCATCCAGCAGCTCGAGCACCGTCGCAGTCGCGGCCATGCCCGAGGCGAAGGCGAGTGCCCGGGCGCCGCCTTCCAGATCCGCCACGCAGCGTTCCAACGCGTCCCGTGTCGGATTGGATACGCGCGAGTACATATACGGACCCGGTTCGTTGAACGCCGGCTGACGGAAGGTCGTACTCGTCACGATGGGCGGCATCACCGCGCCCGTTGCCGCATCGACGGTGTCACCCCCGTGAATGCAGCGCGTACCGATTTTATGTCGACTCGAATCGCTACTCATGCCGGATTGCGGTGATTAAGTCTGATACCGCTCGCCTCTGTGTTTGCAAAAAGGTATGTTGGCGGCTGAATGCCGGATAACAATGCTCAGGCTAACATAAGGCGGCAAATGCACACAGATCCTAAAGCCCATACGGCAACGGTCAGCGATCTCCTGAAAGAGATGGCGGACGAACTCCGTGACACGAGTCCGTCGGCGCGACTCGATGCCGAGTTGCTACTCAGCCACGTGCTGCGCAAGAACCGCACGCAGCTCTACACGCATGCCGACGAGAAGGTGGCGCTACAGAATAAAGTCGTGTTCGAGAATCTCGTCCATCGACGTCGCGAGGGTCAGCCGATCGCGCACCTCGTCGGCAGGCGCGAGTTCTGGTCGCTGCAGCTTTCCGTCACCGAGGACACGCTCGTCCCCAGGCCCGAAACCGAGATTCTCGTCGGTTGCGCGCTGACGCATCTGCCGAAAGACCAGGCTGCGAACGTACTCGATCTCGGCACGGGCAGCGGCGCCGTCGCGCTTGCGATCGCCGCCGAGCGTCCGGACGTCACGGTGACCGCAACCGACCTGAGCGCGGACGCACTGCGTATCGCACGGTATAACGCACACTCACTCGGGTTGACGGGGGTCCAGTTCAAACAGGGCGACTGGTTCGGCGCCGTTCGCAACAGCAAGTTCTCATTGATCGTCGCGAATCCACCGTACGTCACCGACATGGAACTGGTCGTGCATGATTTCGAACTACAGCACGAACCACGACTCGCGCTCGCCGGCGGCGAAGATGGCCTCGACGCGATCAAGCAGATTATCTCGAATGCTTCACAGCACCTGTTCCCCGGAGGTTGGCTGGCGATCGAGCATGGTCATCGACAGGGGCCCGCTGTCGAGATCCTGATGCGGGAAGCCGGAATGTGGTCGATTTTTGGTTACTCGGATTTGCAGGGGCATACGCAGGTAACTGAGGGCAAGATGCGGGAGTAGGTTTCCGCTGCGCACTTCCCATTGCGTCGATACTGCGGACTCGGCCGCCGATAGGCTACTCCCCCTGGATTTTGCGGCGGGCCTTTCCGGGACTCGCCGTAAATACATCCCTGTAGGCTCGAGGGCGGCGTCCCTGCCGCCCACGGTCCCGGAAAGAGCCGCCGCAAAACCCTTGACGCTTCATGCTTGAATTTTAGT
>JBLYYV010000183.1:0-6802 GCA_048550095.1 Gammaproteobacteria bacterium | reverse complement strand
CGCATTGCCGCTGCCGCCGTCCTTGTCTTCGCGCTTGCCCCACAGCACCTCGCCGCCAACGTCGACGCGCGCCGTAGGCGACCAGATCAGGTTGCCGCTGTATCGCTGCGTATTTTTATAGGCATCGCCGGGCTGAAAGCTGAAATTATCAACGCTCACGAGACTGCCGACGAACGTCGAGCGGAGCGTGCCCGTGTCCTGCCACCACTTCTGGAACGCGATATAACCGGCGATCACCGGTAATGCCTTGAGGTTGCCCGTTGGGTCGAAGACGGCATCGCCTTCCTCGAGCGTGTCGAGATCGTTGACGTAGCTGCCGATACCGTTGCCGACATTAAACTGGAACAGGAAGTTGTCCCGCGGATCCCAGCGCTTGACCGGCGTCTTACCGCTGAACGACAGGCCCCAGCCGAACACGTCGTCTTTTACGCTATCGTCGACGTCCCAGCGGCCTTCTACATCGCGCAGAACGAGTGATGTCTTGACATGGAATCGGCCGAACCAGTCGCGACGCATGCTGGCAATGAAGTCGGGCACCAGGCTCTCTGCCTCACCATTGTTGATGTTCGGCTGTGGATCCTCGAGCGATACGATGAGGTTCCACTGGTCCCCGATTTGCGGGAAATACCGGAACTGCGTCTTGCGTTTGTTGATTCGACCGTTCAGTCCTTCAAAGTCGACGTCTTCCGGGCTCGCCTCGACGTCGACGAAATTGGACCAGGTCTTGCCCGCCAGTATGTCCTTGAGTTGGCCGAACGCATGACGGAGCCGGAACGTGTCGCCATCGCCGGCGAAGTCGCCCTCGATAAAGGCGCGCAGCACGCCGAGCTCGGTGTTGTCGCGAAGGTCGAAGTTCAGCCGCGACTGACTGACCGTCAGCTCGGCGCGCGCGTCACCCTCCGATACCGCGTCAGTCGGGATCGAGCCGACGATGAATCGATCCGTACTGCCGATCGTGTCGAAGTTCTGGATGTAGTTGGCCTTGACGAAGCCGCCGATCTTGAGCGCCGCGGCCGTGCCGCCGAGCGGGATCGAGCCCGGGAAGGACTCGGTGTCGAAGGTCGTGGAGGAGGCATTGGTGCTGGTCTGGATCGAGTCTTCGAGCGTCTCGAGACGGCTGCGGAATTCCCTCTCCTCATCCGTCATCTGCGCCGGGTCGAAAGCGGACAGTTCGTCGATCTTGGCCTGCATCGTGCGCATCGTCTTGCGCTGCTCGTCGATCAGACCCTTTTGCTGGGTGATGTCCTGCGCGTAGGCCACTTTTGCCTGGTCGTACCTGGCCTGAAGATTGGTGATCATGGTTTTCTGTTCATCGAGTTGCGCCTGCTGATCTCGCAGCATGTCCATGATCTTCGCGATGTCGTCGGAATCGTCCGACGCGGCCGCCGCGACTACGGTCGTTGCCGCCGCGATCGTCGCTGTGGCTGCTCCAGTCGTCTGCGTCGCGTCGACGGACTCGCCTTCCGCCGTGCGCGCCTGACTTTCGACCCGTTCGGAATCAACAGCTTCGACGGGCTCGCCATCCGTCGCAGCATTCGATTCCATGGTAGCCGCTTCGGCCAACGCCTCCGACTTGGTCACCAACGTTTCCGTCGCTTCGACGGCTGCCGGCGGATCGTCCGGTTCCTGCGCCAGCGAAGGCGGCCCGGCAATCAGTCCCAGCAGCAACATGAGTCGGAGAAGTGTGTCGAGCGTACGTGGCGAGATGGACATCGAGATGATTCCTGATATTGGCGAGAAAAGGAAAATCGTCACACGGATCGCGCCCGCGCGTGACCCGTGTGATTATGCCAAGAGTCGGATGCCGTGAAAGCCCTTGAGTTGAGGGCGTCAGGGGAGATCAGGCGTCAGCGGGCGTTGGCAGCGCGCGAATCCTGAGGCCGAGCCACAGCATCCACAGCGGCAGCAGCGGGATGTACAGGAAGCCGGCGGGCGGGAAGATCAGGCTGAAGATGCCCGGCAGGACGTTGAGCCACGCGAATATGCGGAACCCCTTCGTGAAGCCATCGGTATGCCGCGCACACCACGCGACCATGCCGGCGAACCAGCCGAGACCGATGATGGCCAGTATGTTGACCATGCCGCGGAAGATCGTCGTCATCAGGAGGATGTCGGTGTTATCGGCCGGGTTCATGTTGCGCAACAGGCCGGCGTAGACGGTGCCGGGAATGTCGGAGATGCCGGTCAGCAGGAAGCCGAGGCCGGACAACATCGCCGCGATGAACAACAGTTTGGCCGCGACCGGCGTGGCCGCGCGAAAGAACTCACTGAGGTAGAGGCCGAGGATCATCATCGCGAAGCCAACGACGATGTGCGTGATGCCGCTGGACGTGAACGAGTAGGACCACAACGCGTTCTCGATCTTCGCCATGTCGGCGTAGTCTCTGGCTTTGTCCTCGAAGCCCAGGAAGTAGGGTTCGAGCACGTAAGCGTTCACGCTGTGGATCAGCATGCCGGCAACGATCAGGAATGCGGCGATGCTCGCCGCCTTCTTCAGGTGGTTCATGCTTTCCCCCGGATTGTTATCGGTCGTCGTGCGTCAGGGTGCTCGACGACGCCACGGTTACCAGCGTCGGACGCGGCCCGTGTCGATATGTATGAACTTCGACTTCGGGTAATAGCCGACGCCGCCGCCCTTGAGCTCCAGTGCCGCTGCCCGCAGTTTCGCAGTGGACACGTCGGTCAGGCGAATATCGAGCGCGCGGCCCTGCATGTGCAGGCTGCGTTTCGCGACGCCATTGGATTTACCGCGCAACATGTTGTTCGTCTTCGGCGACCGGTATCCGGAGATGATCTCAAAGCGGCTGCGGGTGCCGAGGGCCCGCTGAATGTCGTGGAGCTGGTCGAGCAACGTCGGATCGATCGGGTACGACTCGCCGGTGCGAAAATCGCCAAGAAATCCATCGATGCTTTCGAGGGCATTCGGAAGATAGTCGTTGCCTTCGCGGTACACGATGTCGAGCGACTTGCCCGTGTGCGTGTGATAGAACGCCAGGCGCCGGGACGCGGCCGATGCGCTATAGCCAAGACTCGGTACGCTCAGAGCCGGCAGCGCGAGGCCGGCAGTCAGGATCTTTCTGCGATTTGCACGAAATTCAGTCATGTTTCTTCAGGTACTATTTCATCCTGCACGGGCAGGGTTGAATTGATCACTTTAGATTGGCTGTCTAGTTTGTCAAAGAACGACAGCACAAATATTGTTCTGGCGCCGCGCACTCTTGTCCGAGCGTCTCGTTTGCAGGTGAGGTTTTGTCAAATATGACTCGTTACGTCAAGTATCTTGCTGTTTTTTCGATAATGTTTACGTCGGCTTGGCCGGCCAGCGGCGCGGACGATGCCGTGGCGACCGCGCTGGCCGAGCGCATCACCGATCTGAGCGAGACGCCCGGCGCGACGATCCGTGGTGTCGCTCTGCAGGGAGCGTCATTGTTCGCGGACTTCTACGCTCGTCGCGACATGAAGCCGGCCTGGACCAGGCCGGAACAGGTCGACGAACTGGTCGCGTTGCTGAAGAATGCGGGCGACGAAGGGCTGTTGCCGTCGGATTACCTGCTCGACGAGATCGAAGCGCTGCGTGCCGAGATCGCGGACTCCGGATCTCCCGTCGCTGCGGGCGACCTCGACATCCTGTTGACGGGAGCCCTCACGCGCTACGGCTACCACCTCGCGCTTGGCAAGGTGGACAACCGCAAGTTGGACCCGAACATCAATTTTAGGCGGGAGATCAGTGACGGCGAGGCGCCGGCCGTGACGATTCAGCAAGCGATCGATGCGTCGTCGCTGCGGGCGTTCTTCGCAACCGAAATCCCCCGCGGTCCCGTCTACCGGCGCCTGCGCGAGATTCTCGTCGAGTATCAAAATATTGCCGCAGCCGGCGCCTGGACCCAGGTTCCGGACGGACCGACGCTGCATGAGGGCGACAGCGGACCGCGTGTCGCCGCGTTACGTCGGCGCCTGACCGAATCCAACGACTTGACGGACGCCGCTTCCGCGGCCCGCGACACGTTCGACGACACGCTCCAGGCTGGCGTGCGCAGTTTTCAGGAACGGCATGCGCTCGATACGGACGGCGCGGTCGGTCCGGCGACGCTGGCGGCGATCAACGTCCCCATCGAAACGCGCATCGAGCAGCTGCGGCTGGCGCTCGAGCGGCTGCGTTGGATCCGCAGCGATATCGTCGAGGAGTTCGTCGTCGTCAACATCGCGGGTTTCCGCGTCATGTTCTGGAAGGACAACGGCGTCGCCTGGGAGCGGCGCGCCATGGTCGGCAAGGCCTATCGCCAGACGCCGGTGTTTCGCGGGGATATCCGGTATCTCGAGATGAACCCCACGTGGACGATCCCGCCGGGCATCCTGCGCAATGACACGCTGCCGGCGATCAAGCGCGATCCGAACTACCTGGCGGAGCGCAACATCTCCGTCATCGATCGCGACGGGCGCAAAGTCGACCCGTCCTCGGTCGACTGGACGCAGTACACGCGCGGTGTGCCGTACACGTTGCGCCAGGAACCCGGCCCGAACAATGCGCTCGGCCGCGTCAAGTTCATCTTCCCGAACGAGCATTTCGTGTTCCTGCATGACACGCCGAGTCGCTACCTGTTCGACCGGTCGGAGCGGGCGTTCAGCTCAGGTTGCATCCGCATCGAAAAGCCTTTCGAGCTCGCGGAACTGCTGCTCGACGATCCCGGCAAGTGGAACCAGGAGACCCTGCAGGCCGTCATCGACGGCGCGCAGACGCAACGCGTGCTGCTCGACGAACCGATGCCGGTACTGATCGTGTACCTGACGGCCAGTGTCGAACGCGACGGCCGTCCGCGGTTTCTGAAAGACATCTATTCGCGCGACGCCAAGTTGCTCGAGGCGCTCAATGCAGCGCCGCAGATGTACCTGCCCCTCGGCGGATAACTCGCGCGCGTGGATCCCATTAGCCAGGCGGCACTCGGCGCCGCGGCAGGCCACGCGGTGTTGCACCGCCAGCTCGGCACGCGGGCGATGTCGATCGGCGCCGTCGCCGGTGCGTTTCCGGATGTCGATTCATTCTGGGGCCTGTTTGAGGGTCCGTTCGGCCGACTTGTCTCGCATCGGGGCATCACGCATTCGCTGTTCTTCGGCCCGGTCGTCGGGTCGCTGGCCGGGTGGCTCTGGTGGCGGCGTGAATGTGGCCGCGCGCGATCGCCGGACGACGTCGCCAGCGTGCGCGCGTGGATCGCCTTGTTCATCGTCGCCCTGATGTCGCACCCGTTGCTGGACTGGTTCACGACCTTCGGCACGCAATTACTGGCGCCGATCTCGCGGACCCGGTTCGCGCTCGACAGCATCCCCATCGTGGATCCGGTCTATACGGCCGTACTGCTCATCGGCCTCGCTCTCGGATGGGCATTCCGGCGTCGTCCCTATGCGGGAAGATTTACCGGTATCGCGGTGTTGGCCTCGACCGCATATTTATTCATGGGGTTGTGGGTCAACGCGATCGCGGAGCGGGAAGCGCAACGGCAGCTTTCCGGCGCGGGTATCGACGGCGCGGAGATTCACGCGTTCCCGACGATGCTCCAGCTGCCGCACCGGAGAATCGTCGCGATCACCGAGTCCGAGATCCGGGTCGGTTTCCTGTCGATGTGGCGTCCGTGCACGATCGACTGGGGTATCGCCCCGCGGTTGCGCGACGAACGCATCGACGCAATCCTCGCGACGAAGGAAGGGCGCATCTACGCATGGTTCGCCAACGGGCTGCTCGCTGCCGACATCGTAACTGAGGACGGCGGCCACCGTGTCCGGTTGTCGGACCTGAGATACGGCTACGTGCCGGATCCGCTCCGCAGCCTGTGGGGCATCGACGCCCGGTTCGACGCGGCGGGCGGGATGCTGGGTCCGCCGGAGCGCTACACCGATCGGCCGGAGGTCAGCGCGGAGCGCGTGGCGCAGCTGTTCGCGGATGCGTTCCCTTCGGCATGCCCGGCAACGGGTGACGGCGCACGTCACAGAATCGAAGACTGAATCCGAAATCGGGCGATTTATTGTTGCTTTCTATGCCCTTGCATGCCATTGTTCAAGACGTTACCCATTGTGCGCTGTTGTTGGGTGGCGGTTTTTGTGGGTTTGACCGCTCGACCCGTTGGGGTATCACAGGACGTGTATCGGGATGTTCAGGGTTTGCCTGAAGGCCGGGTTTTATTGCTCGGGATATGCGGTCTGAGTCTAAGGAGGATTCTAAGATGAAATCTGCGTTTATTCGCCTGGGCGCCGTCGCGTGTCTCCTGGGCCTCGGTATCCCGGTTCACGCCCAGACTTCGACGGCGGGTGTGTCGTTCACGGGCGTGTCGTACACCTTCGTGGATCTGCAATACAGTTTCGCCAAGATCGATGTTCCCGACGCCCTGAATGGCGGTGATCTCGACGGTGGTGGTCCGTACTTGAACGGCAGCATGGCGCTTAACCGCTATACGCACGCGGTCGCCGGGTACGAGAACCTGAAGATCGACGATATTGAGATCGACGACGGTCTCGGCAATATCACGGTCTTTCCGACGGACGATGTCAACACTTACATGTTTGGGTTGGGCGTCAACACCCCGACGATGGGCCGCGCCGATCGGCAGTATCGCGGTGGCCTGATCGATCGCTACAGCCTGTTCGCCGACGCCCGCTACTTGGCGCAGGACTCGTCCGGTTCGACGAGCAACGGCTGGCAACTCAATGCCGGCTTCAGGTCCGTGAATTTCACGAGGATGGAAGTCATTCTCGGCGTCGGTTACGAGAAATTCGAGAGTCGCGACGGGGATTTCACCGCACAGGGCCAGTTCCT
>JBLYYV010000182.1:0-5764 GCA_048550095.1 Gammaproteobacteria bacterium | reverse complement strand
GACGACACCGCTTCGGTCAATCGTGCTTTCGAAGCCGGCGCCCAGGACTTTATCAACAAACCCATTCCGTGGGCTGTATTGCCTCATCGAATCAACAACGTCCTGCGAATCAAGAGTTCATTTGACAAGCTGCAAAACAGTGAAAGGCGCAATCGCGTGCTGCTGAAGGCGATCCCCGACCAGATCCATATCGTCAATGCGAAAGGCGAGCTAATCGAATGCCTGAGTAAAGAGCGATACCCGCTGTCGGCCGGCGACGCGCTCGAGAACTTCCTGCCGGCACATGCCGCTCGCGAGTCTCGCGTATTCATCGAGCGCGCGCTCAAGACCGGCGACCTGCAGACTTTCGAGCATGACCTCGGCGATGAGCGCGGCCAGTTCGAGACTCGGCTGGTCGCCCAGAATGACGATACGGTGCTTGCCATCGTCCGCGATATCACCGATCGCAAGCAGGCCGAAGAGAAGGTCCATCACCTCGCGTATCACGACAACCTGACCGGCTTGCCGAATCGCCAGCACTTCTCGAACCGCTTACGCAGAGCAATTCGCGACGCCCGCAAGAGCGGCAAAATGCTTGCGACACTCTATATTGATCTCGATCGCTTCA
Source organism: Gammaproteobacteria bacterium (assembly GCA_048550095.1). Classification (GTDB taxonomy): domain Bacteria; phylum Pseudomonadota; class Gammaproteobacteria; order Steroidobacterales; genus SMWD01. The sequence continues at coordinate 5,157 of JBLYYV010000182.1, read as the reverse complement.
AGCGCATCAATGACACGCTTGGCCATCGGGTCGGCGACGCCCTGCTCAAAGCCGTCGCCAAGCGCCTGGACCACTGCGTGCGCACCGACGACGCCGTTGCGCGGGTCGACCAGCCCGATGACTACGAACCCCGACTGGCGCGACTCGGCGGAGACGAGTTCGTCGTCGTCATCGAAGAAATCGACAATGAAAATCAGGTCGACGTGGTCGCCAATCGTATTCGCGACGCGTTGCTCGCGCCGTTCAAATACGAAGGTCACCAATTCGTTGTGACGCCCAGCATCGGCATCGCACTGTATCCGCGGGATGGCAAGAAAATCGACGATCTTCTGATGCATGCCGACATGGCAATGTACGAAGCAAAGGCCTCGGGCCGCAATAACTATCGGTTTTACAGCGAGGCGATGAACCTCCGGTCGGTCGAGCGGCTCGACCTCGAAAATGATCTGCAGACCGCGATCCGCGAGCGCGCTTTCCAGATGCACTACCAGCCGAAGATCGACCTGAAAACCTCCAGAATCGTAGGCGTCGAGGCGCTGCTGCGCTGGCACCACTCGAAGCGCGGCTGGGTATCGCCGGTGCAGTTCATCCCGATTGCCGAGGAGACCGGCCTGATCATCGAACTCGGCGAGTGGGTGGTCGGCCAGATCTGCGAACAGATCCAGGCATGGGACCGCAAAGGCATCAACGACATCAGCGTTGCCGTGAATGTCTCGAGCCGACAGTTCTGCAGGGAGGAGTTACTGGACTCGGTCCTGCGTATCGTTCGGGACACCGGCATTCGCCCCCAGAGTCTGGAACTCGAGATCACCGAGAGCATGCTCATGCGGAATGTCGACGAGACCAAGGCCGCGTTGATTGCATTCAAGGATGCAGGCCTGCGAATCTCCGTCGATGACTTCGGTACCGGTTACTCGTCGCTGAACTATTTGAAGCAATTCCCGCTGGACTCGCTGAAAATCGACCGTTCGTTCGTTCAGGATCTGCATCGCGACCGGGACGATGCCGCGATCTGCGCAGCGATCCTCGCCATGGCGAAGGAACTCGATCTGAGCGTCGTGGCCGAAGGCGTCGAGCTCGAAGAACAACTCGATTTCCTCAGGCGGCACAATTGCGACCAGGTACAGGGCTTTCTGTTCAGCAAACCTCTGTCGGTGTCTGACTTCGAGGGCTTTTACTCAGCGGCTCTTGCGGAACAGAGCTTCCTCGACGGCGCCACGAAACAATAGCGGTCGCCTTCAGCCCTCGTCCTGTGCCAGCAGCGTCGCGTTGCCGCCGATGGCTGCCGTATTGATGCTGACCGTTTTCTCAGTCACGAACCGATGGAGATAATGCGGCCCGCCGGCCTTGGGTCCGGTTCCGGATAATCCCCGGCCACCGAACGGCTGAACTCCGACGACCGCACCGATCATGTTGCGATTGACGTATACGTTGCCAACGCCGATGCGCGACGCGATAGCATCGCTGCGCCGCTCGATGCGCGACTGCACGCCGAAAGTCAGCCCGTATCCCAACCGCTCGACCGTATCAAGGACCTCATTCAGATCGTCCGCCGCATAGCGAATAATATGCAGCACGGGGCCGAAGACCTCGCGCTCGAGCAATGCGACATCGGCGATCTCGACCGCGAGGGGTGCGAAGAAATGACCCTCCGCAAGGCCGGCCGGCAGCGGACACTCGAACACGAGATTTCCGGCCGCAACGATTCTGTCACGATGTTCGCGCAGTGTGCACAACGCCGACGCGTCGATCACGGGACCGATGTCGGTGTCGAGTCGTGCGGGATCGCCGATTCGAATCTCGGCCATTCGACCGCGCAAAAGCTCGAGCACGCGGTCGGCGATGTCGTTCTGAATGAATAGCAACCGCAACGCGGAACACCGCTGGCCCGCACTGTTGAAGGCGGACGCCACGACGTCGCGGACGACCTGCTCGGCGAGGGCGGTACTGTCGACGATCATCGCGTTCTGTCCACCCGTTTCCGCAATCAATGTGCCGATCGCACCGTCGCGACCGGCCAGCGCGCGATTGATCGCGACCGCCGTATCCGTTGAGCCGGTAAAAACGACGCCGGCGACTGCCTCATTCGATATCGCCCGAGCGCCCGCAGTCGAGCCTTCACCCGGAAGGAACTGCAGCGCCCCGCCCGGCACGCCGCCCTGATGCAACAGCTCGATCACCCGAACGGCAACCAGGCTGGTTTGCTCAGCGGGCTTCGCGACCACCGTGTTACCGGTGACCAGGGCCGCGGCGACCTGGCCGACAAAAATCGCGACCGGGAAATTCCACGGGCTGATACATACGAAAACGCCGCGCCCCGCAAGCGTCAGCTCGTTGCGCTCGCCCGTCGGCCCGGGGAGAACGGTGGGCTCGCTCATCAAATCAACGGCTTCCGCTGCGTAATAGCGCAGAAAGTCGACGGCTTCCCGCAATTCGGCGAACGCGTCCGGGATGCACTTGCCGGCCTCCGCCACGCACAGGGCGACGAGCTCCGCAGTATGCGCTTCGAGCAGGTTCGCTCCGTTGCGCAATGTCTGCGCTCGCTCCGCAACGCCCACCGCGCTCCAGGACGGGAACGTCGCGGCGGCCGCATTCACCGCAGCATCGACATCGTCGTCCGTGGCGAAACGCGTCCGGCCGATCTCCAGACGACGATCGGCCGGACTGACGACCGGCATGGTCGCACCGGCCCGAACCCGGCCGTTCACGATCGGCTCGGCTGCGCGAGGTACGACGATTGCGGCCTGCATTTCCGCGGACAGCCTGGCCAGTGACGCGCCGTCGTTGAAATTGAAACCGGCCGAATTTCGCCGAGCATCGCCGAACAACGCCGGCGGTTGCGGAATGAGCGGGTTAGCGATCGGCTCATCCTCCGGCAACCGGGGTTGCCGCACCAGCTCGGCCGCTGGCACGGACTCGTCCACGATGCGATTGACGAATGATGTATTCGCGCCGTTCTCCAGCAATCGCCGCACGAGGTATGGCAGAAGGTCCTCATGCCGGCCCACCGGCGCATAGACGCGGCAGGGGACGGGACGATCGACCGCATCAGCAAGCGCCTCGAAGAGCGGTTCGCCCATGCCATGCAGGCGCTGAAACTCGAATTCGCGCCCGGCGGGTGCCGTCTGCATGACATACGCGATCGTGTGCGCGTTATGCGTGGCGAACTGCGGCCACAGACGACTGTCCGGTGCAAACAGTCGCCGCACGCAGGCGATGTACGAAAGATCCGTGTTGGCCTTGCGCGTAAAGACCGGGTAACTCGGCCAGCCATACTCCTGGGCCCGTTTGATCTCCGTGTCCCAGTAAGCGCCTTTGACCAGGCGCACCGGGATCGTGCGGCCCCCGCCTCGAGCCAGATCCTGCAGCCAATCGAGCACCGAAGCCGCCCGCCGCTGGTAGGCCTGAACCGCCAGCCCGAGGCCGCTCCAGCCCGCAAGTCGCGCGTCCTCGAACACGGTCTGGAATATCGCCAGGCTCAGCTCCAGGCGATCGGACTCCTCGGCGTCGACCGTGAGCGGTACGTGGGCCTCGCGCGCGGCGCAAGACAACTCCAGCAGCCTGGGTACGACCTCGGCGCACGCGCGCGCGATTTGTACGAATTCGAGGCGCGGCGACAAAGCCGACAGCTTGATGGACACGCCCGCCCCGGCCATGACGTCGGCGTCCCGGTCATTGCGAGCGCCAACCCGTTCGATCGCATGCAGATATGCTGCATGGAAACCACGCGCATCATCTGCCGTCATGGCCGCTTCGCCGAGCATGTCGAACGAATGCCGTTCCTCGGCACGCGCGCTGCCGCTGGCACGTTTCAATGCGTCGTCGATGTCCCGACCCATGACGAACTGCTGACCCATGATTTGCATGGCCTGCATGAATGCCGCTCGCACGATCGGTTCGCCGAGTCGCGCGATGAGTCGATGAACGAAACCCGGCGCATCCTGTTGAGCACCCGAGTCAGCGCTGACCAATCGCCCCGTCAGCATCAGGCCCCATGTCGATGCATTGACGAATACCGACTCGCTATCGCCGAGGTGACGCCGCCAGTCGCCTGCGGCAAGGCGATCGGCAATCAGCAGATCGGCCGTATCCGCATCCGGCACCCGCAGCAACGACTCCGCGAGGCACATCAGGGCGACGCCTTCAGCCGACGACAGATCATATTGAGACAGGAACGAATCCAGCCCGGACGACGATGGCAGATCGCCACGCACGCGCTCGACCAGGCTCACGGCGAAAGATTCGATGCGTTCGCGCAGGTGTTCCGGACATTGTGCGTGCCGCGCAAGCTCACGCACGAGGGCTTCCTCATCGCCGAGGTAGGCGGGATTGATCCGCCTGCCTACCTCGGTCTGATATTCGAGCAAGCTGGAAAACATGCGAGGACTCTCCTAGCGCCCTTTCAACTGGCGCAGCCGACGCCGGCTTTTCTTGTCCGGCCGCTTGTCCGGCCCGATGGATTCGAGGCCGGGATGACCCGGTGATGGCCGACGCCGTTGCGGCTCAATATGTGATTCGACGCGATAGCAGGCACTAACTTCGGCAGCGGGCCCGCGGCGACGCGGAATGTCGGTAACCGTCAGGACGTAGCGCCCACCGGCATGCGTCAGCTCCAGCGTATCCGGCGGCTTTACCAGCCGCGAACTCTTCACGCGTGCGCCGTTGACGTGGACTGCCCCACCCTTGACGGCTTCGGCCGCCTTGCCGCGCGACCTGTAAAATCGCGTCCGCCACAACCAGCTGTCGACGCGCAAACCCTGCTCATGCCCGGTACCGTCATTCACGGCATGTCGAATCGTATGCTGCTCAGGGCAATTGGCAGAAACAATGGTAGTACAGGCTGCGCGGATCATTCAGCGAGGCGAGCCAGCCCAGGTCGCGTTCGATCGCCCCGGACATCTTGCCGAGCCACGTGTTGACGACACCGCGCAGTGACAATACGTCACCCGGCGCCAGCGCCCTGGCATAGACGGCGAGCTGCAGCGCGATGCGTTCACGCAGCGTCAACGCCGCCTCCACGAACTCGACTTCATACTCGCTCTCTTCGAGCCCCGCCAGATCCGCGGCCGACGCGATCGCATCGTTCAGCGAACCGAGCCGGTCGACGAGCCCCAGCTCGAGCGCATCGCTGCCGATCCATACGCGGCCGCGCGCCAG
>JBLYYV010000181.1:0-4018 GCA_048550095.1 Gammaproteobacteria bacterium | reverse complement strand
GCCACGAAATCCGCGAGACACAGGTTCGGCTGGCCGTTCGGCAAACGGCGCTGTTGTCGCAGCTGGTGCAGCGTCGCCAGTTCTTCCGAACGAGCGTCGTCGCCAAACAACACGATGTCGTCCCCGACGGCGTTGGCCGGGAACAGGCCGACCACCGCCTTCGACTGCAGCCACTCCTCATCGATGATTCGTTCAAGCATCGACCGCGCATCGCGATACAGGCTGGAAGCCGCCTCGCCCACGACGTCGTCTTCGAGGATCGCCGGGAACTTGCCGTGAAACTCCCACGCATTGAAAAACGGCATCCAGTCGACGAAGTCGACGAGTTCGCCAAGCGGAACATCGAATACGCGCTTGCCAGTGAATGATGGCGCGCCGGCAACGTCAGCCCAGTCGGGCACCGCACGATTCGCGCGTGCCTGCTCGATGCCGACCTGCGGCGCGAGCCGGCTTTTTTCGCCATGGCGCTCGCGACGCTTCTCGCAATCCTGTTTTACCTGCTCGATGTAACTGACCTTATCGGTCGCACTCATCAATTTCTGCGCTACGCCAACGGAACGCGAGGCATCCTTGACGTAGATGACCGCACCGTCGTACTCGGGATCGATCTTGACTGATGTATGCGCGGGTGATGTCGTCGCGCCCCCGATCAACAACGGCAGTTCGAAATTCTGGCGTTTCATCTCGCGCGCAATCTGCACCATCTCCTCGAGCGACGGCGTGATCAGGCCCGAAAGGCCGATGATATCGGCCTCCTCGCGCCGCGCCGCTTCGAGGATACGGTCGCGCGGCACCATGACGCCGAGATCGATGACGTCGAAGTTGTTGCACTGGAGCACGACGCCGACGATGTTCTTGCCGATGTCATGCACGTCGCCCTTGACCGTCGCCATGACGATCTTCGCGAGTTTGCGGACCTCACCGCCCTGCTCCTCCTCGATGAACGGGACGAGGTGGGCAACGGCCTTCTTCATGACGCGTGCCGACTTGACGACCTGCGGCAGGAACATCTTGCCCGCCCCGAACAGGTCGCCGACGACATTCATGCCATCCATCAACGGACCCTCGATAATATCGAGCGGGCGTTCCGCCGTTTGCCGCGCCTCTTCGGTGTCCGCCACGATGAACTCATCGATGCCTTTCACCAGCGCATGTTCGAGCCGCTTCTCGACGTCCCAGGAACGCCATTCCTGGTCCGTCACCGACACTTTACTGGCGCCGTCACCGCGGTACTTGCCGGCGATGTCGAGCAGGCGCTCTGTCGCGTCGTCGCGCCGGTTCAATACGACGTCCTCGACGGCATCGCGGAGCTCCGCCGGGATCTCGTCGTAGATCGCCAGCTGGCCGGCATTGACGATCCCCATGTCCATGCCCGCTTCGATCGCGTGATACAGGAACGCGGCATGCATGGCCTCGCGGACCGGATTGTTGCCGCGAAACGAGAACGACACATTGCTGACGCCACCGCTGACGAGCGCGTGCGGCAGCTCGGCCTTGATCAGTCGCGTCGCCTCGATGAACGAGCGGCCATAGTCGTTGTGTTCCTCGATACCGGTCGCGACCGCAAAGATATTGGGATCGAAGATGATGTCCTCGGGCGGAAATTCGACCTCATTCGTCAACAGGTTGTAGGCACGCGTGCAGATCGCGAGCCGGTGCGCCGTCGTCTCCGCCTGGCCCTGCTCGTCGAACGCCATGACGATCACGGCCGCGCCATAGCGCCGGATCTCGCGCGCCTGTTCGAGAAACGATTCCTCGCCTTCCTTCAGGCTGATCGAATTCACGACGGGCTTACCCTGGATGCACTTCAACCCCGCCTCGATGACGTCCCAGCGGGACGAATCGACCATCAGCGGCACCTTCGCGATGTCCGGCTCGGTCGCGATCAGCTTCAGAAAGCGATCCATCGCGAAGACCGAATCCAGCATGGCCTCGTCCATGTTGACGTCAACGATCTGCGCGCCGTTCTCGACCTGCTGCAAGGCGACGGAGCATGCCTCGCCGTACTCGTCGTTCATGACCAGGCGCTTGAACTTCGCCGAGCCGGCAACGTTGGTGCGCTCGCCGACGTTGACGAACAGAGAATCCGCACCGATATTCATCGGCTCGAGGCCGGACAAGCGACACTCGACCGGCAACTCCGGCACGGCGCGCGGGGTTTTCTCGCGCACGGCTGCGGCGATCGCGCGGATGTGTTCGGGCCGTGTGCCGCAGCACCCGCCGACCATGTTTAACAGCCCCTGGTCCGCGAAATCGGCGAGCACCCGCGCCATCGTTTCCGGCGTCTCATCGTAACCGCCGAACTCATTCGGCAGACCCGCGTTCGGGTGGCAGCTGACGCGCGTCTGCGCGACCTCGGACAGCTCCGTCAGCCATGGATGCAATTCCTGCGCGCCGAGCGCGCAGTTCAGGCCGATCAGGAACGGCTCGCTGTGCCGGACGGAATTCCAGAACGCCTCGACCGTTTGCCCGGACAGCGTGCGACCGGACGCATCGGTGATCGTGCCCGAGATCATGATCGGAATCCTGATCCCGAGCTCATCGCCGATCTTCGCGACGGCGTACAGGGCAGCCTTCGCATTCAGCGTATCGAAGATCGTTTCGACCAGGATGAAATCGGCGCCGCCTTCCAGCAGCGCCCGCGTCGCTTCGCCATAGGTATTGACGAGTTCATCGAAGGTGATATTGCGCTGCCCGGGATCGTTGACGTCCGGCGAGATCGACGCAGTGCGGTTGGTCGGGCCGAGTACGCCGGCCACGAAGCGCTGCTGCCCGGTGCTTGCGGTGAATTCGTCTGCAACCGCGCGCGCGAGCTGCGCGGATGCGAGGTTCAGCTCGACGACACAATCCTCGAGCTCATAGTCGGCGAGGGCGGGCGCGTTGCCGTTAAACGTATTCGTTTCGATCACGTCGGCACCCGCTTCCAGAAACGCCGCGTGAATCTCGCGAATGACGTCCGGACGCGTGACGGTCAAAAGATCATGATTGCCCTTGAGCTCGATAGTCGAGTCCGCGAAGCGCTCGCCGCGGTAGTCGGCCTCTTCCAGGTCGTAGCCCTGAATCATCGTACCCATCGCGCCGTCGAGAAAGACGATGCGCTCGCCCAGCAACGCTTGCAGCGCGGGGAAATTCGTTTTTGGTAAGTCAGCCATAGTCTCTCTCGCCGGCTATTGATCCGCGGGTCGTACGCCCAGTGCATGGCAGATCGCGTAAGTCAGCTCGGCACGATTCAGCGTATAGAAATGAAACTCGTCGATGCCTTCGGCCTGCATCTTTTCCACCATCTCGATCGCGATGTTGGCGGAGATCATGCGGCGCGTGTCCTCGTCATCATCCAGTCCGGCGAAACGCTCGTGCAGCCACGCCGGCACATCCGCGCCACAGGCGCCTGCAAAACGGAGGAACTGTGGAAACTTATTGATCGGCAAGATTCCCGGGACGATCGACGCCGTGATACCGGCGGCCACACACTTGTCGCGGAAACGCAAAAAATTATCCGTGTCGAAAAAGAACTGCGTGATGGCCCGCGAAGCGCCGGCATCGAGCTTGCGCTTCAGGTTCTCGAGGTCGAAATCGGCATTCGGCGCCTCCGGGTGAACCTCGGGATAAGCCGCCACCGAAATATCGAAATCGGCGACGTCGCGCAAACCACTGACCAGGTCGACGGCGAAATCATAGCCGCCCGGATAGGGTTCATAGGTCTGCTGGCCTTCCGGCGGGTCGCCGCGCAGCGCGACGATATCCGTGATGCCCTCTTCCCGGTATTGACGCGCAATGCCCTGCACCTCTTCTCTCGTTGCGCCGACACAGGTCAGGTGCGGCGCCGCGCGCAGCCCGGTTTCGTTGATGATGCGACTGACGATGCGATGTGTCCGGTCGCGCGTTGATCCGTCCGCGCCATAGGTTGTCGTTCCAGGGCAGGTGGAACGATGTGAAGATTGCTCATGGTATCGATTGCCTAGAAGAGATTTCCAAGACCAGGTAACTGCATACCTCCCGTCAAACCGGCCATTTCCTG
>JBLYYV010000180.1:0-5182 GCA_048550095.1 Gammaproteobacteria bacterium | reverse complement strand
TGAATTGCCGAGCCCGGCCTACCGCTGCAAATTCTTTTCCTCCGAAGACTACGGAAAAGAGTTTCCAGCGCTCTCCGGTCTCTGCGGCGGTGGCAGGTAACGGGCACAAAAAAGGCCGGGAACGATGATACGCACCCGGCCTTCGATAGTGTTGCGGAAATCCGATTACCGCTTCATCGCCTCGAAGAACTCGGCGTTCGTCTTGGTATCCTGCATCTTGCCGAGCAGGAACTCAATCGCGGCGAGTTCGTCCATCGGGTGCAGGACTTTTCGGAGTACCCACATCTTCTGCAGTTCTTCGTCTTTCGTCAGCAACTCTTCGCGGCGCGTACCGGAGCGGTTGATGTTGATCGCCGGGAACACGCGCTTTTCGGCGATGCGACGGTCGAGGTGCATCTCCATGTTGCCGGTACCCTTGAACTCTTCGTAGATGACATCGTCCATCTTCGAGCCCGTGTCGATCAGCGCTGTGGCAAGAATCGTCAGGCTGCCGCCTTCCTCGATGTTGCGCGCCGCGCCGAAGAACCGTTTCGGTCGATGCAGAGCGTTCGCATCGACGCCGCCCGTCAGGACCTTGCCGGACGACGGCACAACGGTGTTGTAGGCGCGCGCAAGACGCGTAATCGAATCGAGCAGGATCACGACGTCGAGCTTGTGTTCAGCCAGGCGCTTGGCTTTCTCGATGACCATCTCGGCCACCTGCACGTGACGACTCGCGGGCTCGTCGAACGTACTCGAGACGACTTCGCCGCGCACCGTGCGCTGCATCTCGGTGACCTCTTCCGGTCGCTCGTCGATGAGCAGCACCATCAGGTAGCACTCGGGATGATTTGCCGCAATCGACATCGCGATGTTCTGCAACACCATCGTCTTACCGGCTTTCGGCGGAGATACGATCAGGCCGCGCTGGCCCTTGCCGATCGGGGAGACGAGATCGATGATGCGCGCCGTCAGGTCTTCGGTACTGCCGTTGCCCTGCTCGAGCTGCATGCGCTGATTCGCGAACAACGGCGTCAGGTTCTCGAACAGAACCTTGCCGCGCGCGTTTTCGGGCGCGTCGTGGTTGATCTCCGCGACCTTGAGGAGCGCGAAGTAACGCTCGCTCTCCTTCGGCGGCCGAATCAGGCCCGACACCGAATCGCCGGTGCGCAGGTTGAACCGCCGGATCTGGCTTGGCGATACGTAGATGTCGTCGGGGCCGGCCAGGTATGAACCATCTGAGGAGCGCAGGAAGCCGAAGCCGTCCTGAAGAATTTCGAGCACACCGTCGCCGACGATATCCTCGCCGAGTTTCGCATGCTCTTTGAGTACAGCGAATATGATGTCCTGCTTGCGCGACCGGGCCATGTTCTCGATGCCCATCGACTCCGCAAGCGCGACGAGATCCGCGACCGGCTTGATCTTGAGCTCATTGAGGCTCAGCAGGTTTTCGCCTTTCTCCAGTTCCGCCTTGTCAATGACCTCATCCGGCGTAAACGCGGAATTGTCTTCGTGTTCTTGTCTGCGACGGCCGCGCTTTTTCTTGTTTTGCTGGCCTTCACCCTTGGCGCGTCCCTGATGTTTGGGCCGGCTGCGTGCTGAATTTCCCAAGTATCCCCTCACAATTTATCTTCCAGCAGCTGTGACAGCTGCTCTTTTGACAACATTCCGACATGCTGCGCCTCGACGACGCCGCCCTTGAACAACATCAATGTCGGGATGCTGCGGACGCCATATTGCATGGCCAGATTCTGATTCTCTTCGACGTCGATTTTCGCGATGTTCAATCGACCTTCATACTCGTCCGACACCTGCTCGAGAATCGGTGCGATCATCTTGCAGGGTCCGCACCATTCCGCCCAGAAATCAACCAGTACGGCCGTGTCAGACTTCAGGACATCGGATTCAAAATTCTCGTTCGTAATCGTAATAATGCTCATCGCTCAACTTTTCGTGTCAGGTGTTCAGGTAATCGTTCGAGCCACTGCGGCAAGCTAGCGCCAGCTCTGATGCCGGGGAAACGCCGGTGACTGATACCGATGGCGGCCAGAAATGGCGCGATCCGGAAGGGCTAACGAAGCTTCCTTCGATCCAAAAAAACGAGCAGTGGTCTGGTAATGAATGTGCGAGTGCGGTAGGTCCCGCAACGACTTTCGACAATTTGAACCTGTCCTGCGGCAATTTGCAAGTATCTGGCCGACGTTTTTCTGTACTATCGCGCTAACCAAGTGACCCTGAATTCATGACAGACGATAAAAAAATCCCGTTCACCGACCTCGACCTGCCCGAACAATTGCAGGAGGGAGTCCGTGCCGCCGGCTTCGAACACTGCACGCCCATCCAGGCGCGAACGCTACCGAGGGCCCTCGAAGGACACGACATCGCGGGCCAGGCGCAGACCGGCACCGGGAAGACTGCGGCCTTCCTGCTGGCGGCGATGAATCACATCATTAAGAACCCGATCGAGCGTCGCGGCGATAACGCCAGTCCGCTGGCGCTGATGATCGCGCCCACTCGCGAGCTGGCAATTCAGATTCATGAAGACGCGAAAATCCTCGGGCAGTCGACCGATTTCAGGATGCAGGTCGTCTTCGGCGGCTCCGATTATGACAAGCAGCGCGACAAACTCGCGAGCGGTGTCGACATCCTGATCGGCACGCCGGGCCGGCTGATCGACTACTACAAGCAGGGTATCTACAACCTGAACAATATTCAGGTCATCGTCCTGGACGAGGCGGACCGGATGTTCGATCTCGGCTTCATCAAGGATATTCGCTACGTTCTGCGTCGTTTGCCGCCGCCAGACCAGCGCCTGAACCTGATGTTCTCCGCAACGCTGAATCAGCGCGTGCTCGAGCTCGCCTACGAGCACATGAACGAACCCGAGACCGTGCAGATCGAGCCGGACAAGGTGACGGCCGACCGCGTTACACAGACCGTCTACTATCCAAGCAATGAGGAAAAACCGCGACTGCTGCTCGGTGTTCTAAGGAGCATGAAAGCGGTCCGGACGATGGTGTTCGTCAACACGAAGCGCGAGGCAGAGTATCTGTCGCGTCTTTTGCAGCACAACGATGTCAGCGCGCGGGCCATTTCAGGCGACGTGCCGCAGAACAAGCGCATCCGGATGCTGCGCGAGTTTCAGTCGGGCGACCTGCCGGTATTGATCGCGACGGACGTCGCCTCGCGAGGATTGCACGTCCCGGATGTCAGTCATGTCGTGAACTACGACCTGCCGCACGACCCGGAAGACTACGTGCACCGTATCGGGCGCACGGCACGCGCCGGCGCGGCGGGCGATGCGATCAGCTTCGCTTGCGAAACCTATGCGTTCACGCTGCCGGAGATCGAGAAATTCATCGGCCATCGCATTCCCATGGGCACCATCGACCCGGCCGACACGCCCGAGGTTAAAAGGCCCCCGCCACAACCGCGACGCAAGAAAACTCATACGAGCCGGCGCGGCGGCGGATCCCGGCCCGCACGGCGACCCGAATCCGGAGGGAGCGCCGATAAGCCGGCGAAATCCGAAGAGGGTGGCAAGAAGAAACGAAGACGGCGCAAGCGCAGACAGAGCGGCGGCGAAAACAAGGGCGGCCCCGCAACCGACTGACACTGACCGATAATCCTGGCCGGTAACTCACCGGGCCTAAATTCTCATCACCGACGCAAACCATGGAATCCGACCTCTCCAGACTGTCACAAGCGACCGTCGCCATCGCGCGCCGCGCAGGCCAGGCGATCCTGCACATTTATGAATCCGACTTCTCGGTCGAAACCAAGGCGGACGACTCCCCCCTGACTGCCGCCGACCGGGCGTCGCACGAACTGATCTGCAAGGAGCTGCGGGAGATCACCCCGAATATCCCGATCTGGTCGGAGGAATCGGCAACGATTTCGTTCAACACGCGCTCACTATGGTCCGAGTTCTGGCTGGTCGATCCGCTGGACGGCACGAAGGAGTTCATCAAGCGCAACGGCGAATTCACGGTCAACATCGCACTCATTCGCGACAACCAGCCGGTGCTCGGCGTGGTCCACGTGCCGGTGCACGACCGGGACTACTATGGTTTCGCTGGCGGCGGTTCCTTTCTTGCCGAGAGAGATGGCTATCCCGAGCCGATTTCGGTCCGCAAACCGGCGTGTTCGCCGAAGCGTGTGGTCGGCAGCAGGTCGCATCGAGGCAGCTCGCTCGAGAGCTACCTCGCGAACCTCGGCGAACACATCATGGTGCCGATGGGCAGTTCCCTGAAGCTATGCCTGGTGGCGGCCGGAGACGCTGACGTCTACCCGCGCCTCGGCCCGACGTCGGAGTGGGATACGGCCGCCGCCCAGGCGGTGGTCGAAAACGCGGGCGGAAAAGTCGTCGACCTGCACGGCAAGCGCCTGATGTACAACACGAAGGCGGACCCGCTAAACCCATTCTTCATCGTATATGGCGACGACTCCGTCGACTGGGTGCATTACGCCGAGACCGACTGACCCTGCCGTTCGGACGGCCGTCCTGTTACAATGAGCCCGGAAGAAACCGGGGACGTCCAGATGATTCCCGGTGGCTGTGTGACTCAGGCAGGGGTAGTCGAGCCCCAGTTTCCATGCCGGTCTATGCAGCTCAGGAACCGGCCATCAGGCAGCGACCCGGCCCGAAAGAAGCCAGCGCGACCCCGGTCGGACATCGCACGAACCAGTATCGCGAGGATAATGGACAACATAGTTAACCACGCCTTCGGCAACCGAACTCAACTCAGAGAGTTGCGAATGGCGCATCGGGACCTCGATGTCGCCATCTCAGAGCTTTCGCAATTTCCGCATACCGACCAGCTGCGCATTCGCCGGCTGAAGAAGGAAAAGCTTCGCCTGAAAGACCAGATCGTCAGGCTGGAGAGCGGGATTCCACCGGGCAACAATTCCTGATGGTTTGACGGGTTGGCGCGTGCCTTGCGCCAACCGCGGGTCGGTTGCCGGGATGAGCTGCGCCTTCCTGATAGTTACGAAAGCACGCCGGCCGTGAGCGCGGCGAGTGCTATCTGCGTTGCGCTAGCGTGACGTCGGCTAACTTTACACTCCAAGCTCGCATCTAACCCATTGTTTAGAAAGCGTTTGCCGACCCTGTCGTGCCGGGTGTCGCATGCTACGTGAACGCTCGATGTCGATATCCCTTACAAATGTGCCGTGCGTGCGCGCTTGCGTCTCGATTCATCGC
>JBLYYV010000179.1:0-15871 GCA_048550095.1 Gammaproteobacteria bacterium | reverse complement strand
TGCCGAAGGCATCGCCTGCATCGCCGCTGCGTTCGCGCCCGCCCCCGTCATCGTGCGGATGTCCGACTTTAAATCCAACGAATACGCGAATCTGATCGGCGGACAGCAGTACGAACCGCACGAAGAGAACCCGATGCTCGGTTTTCGTGGCGCCTCCCGGTATCGCGCGGAAAGCTTTGCCGAATGTTTCAGGATGGAATGCAAGGCCCTGAAGCGCGTTCGCGACGACATGGGCCTTACTAACGTGCAGATCATGATCCCGTTCGTGCGCACGGTCGATGAAGCCCGCCAGGTCAAGGAGCTGCTGGCCGAGAATGGCCTGAAGCGGGGCGAGAACGACCTGAAGCTCATCATGATGTGCGAGATCCCGAGCAACGCACTGCTCGCAGAGGATTTCCTCGAGCATTTCGACGGCATGTCGATCGGCTCCAATGACATGACTCAGCTGACGCTGGGCCTGGATCGTGATTCGGCGGTCATCGCCGACATGTTCGACGAACGCAATCCGGCCGTCCTCGCCTTGCTCAAGATGGCGATCGAGGCGTGCCGCAAGCAGGGCAAGTACATTGGAATCTGCGGACAGGGCCCGTCGGATCACCCTGACTTTGCAAGGTGGCTGCTCGACCAGGGTATCGAGAGCGTGTCGCTGAATCCGGACACGGTCCTGGAAACCTGGCTGTACCTCGCCGGCGAATCTGTCTAGACCCGTAGCTCAAACAACGCAAACGGGGTCGAACCTTGCCGGTTCGACCCCGTTTTGCGTTCTGGAATTCGGCCGCCTCTTTGGCTTACAGCTCACCCCAGCTGGATTTTTTCCGCCAGCGAATCCGCGGCAGGATCAATCCGACCAGGATACCGAACATCACGACGAGAGCGCCGATCACAAACCACTCGCGGCTCGAGCGGCTGGCCAGCCGGCGGCTCTCCGCCTCGGCATCCTCCAGCGCCTGCTCAGTCTGCGCCAGTGTCTGCTTGAGCTGACGGTTCTCAGCGTCGATCTGCACCGTGTTGGACGACAGCGCGGTGATTCGCGCCAGCTCGCGCTGCAGCTCGTCGCTGGACGATTCCGACTGCCCGAGCTGCCCCTTGACGGTCGCCGCCTCTTTCTTGAGGTCGCGCAGCTCCTGCGCGAGCTGCTTGCGCTGGGCCTCGCTCTTGGCGAGTTGCGCCTGCACGTCGGGCATCATCACCCGCGCCGGCGGCTGCCGCAGCAAATAGCGGTTCAGAACCCAGCCCTCTGCCCCGCTCCGCGTTCGGACCCGGCTGTATCCCTCTTCCTTATCGACCTCGAGGACGTCCAACTTCGTCCCGCTCGGCAACATGCGGACGATGGTCTGGCGGCTGCCCTTGCCGTTACGCATCGTGATCTCGAACGAATCGGTTACCCAGGCCGCTTCGCCCTGCTGGGCGACGACCGACTGTGAAGTCAGCCCGCAGACCAGCAAAACCATTAGAAAATTAACTTTAAAAATAGCTTTCAACATTCTGTTTTTATAGTTTAAATTTGGGTTGTTTTGCAACCCACCGATATTGGGGCTGACGCTCGCTGCGCCGCGGACACGCCGAACTCTAGCATATCGATGTGGGAATTCCTGACGAGAATCGCTGCGCGTTGTTTACGGCGCCAGGCCGGGTTCGAGCCTGAGCAGATGGCGCCGATAGTGACGCAACTCGTTGATCGAATCACGGATGTCCGCCAGCGCCAGATGCTCGGCATTCTTCTTGAGTCCGTTCAGCACGTCCGGCGCCCACAGGCCCGCCAGAATCTTCAGGGAGCTGACGTCGAGGTTCCGGTAGTGGAAGAACGCCTCCAGCGTCGGCATCTCGCGCGCCATGAAGCGTCGATCCTGGCAGATGCTGTTGCCGCACATCGGCGATGCGTTCTTGACGACGTGATTCTGCAAAAATGCCAGCGTCGCCCGCTCCGCCTCGGCCACGTCCACGCGACTGGAGCGGACCCGCTCAACGAGGCCGGACGCCGTGTGATGACGCGTATTCCACTCGTCCATGCCGTCAATCATGTGATCCGGCTGGGAAATGGCGAATACCGGCCCCTCCTCCACGATCTCCAGGTCGCTCGTGGTCACGATCGTCGCAATCTCAATGATAGAATCGCGCTGCGAATCGAGCCCCGTCATCTCGAGATCGATCCAAATCAGGCGGCCATCACTAGCTTCCATGAGGTTTATCCTTATCCAACGCGCCGAATTTTCGATTTTAGCCCGAATAGCGAACGAGATTCGGGCCTTCGCCTCGGCTTCCCGAACCGCATGAGTCGCCCGGCGCTTGTCACCGCCGCCTATGGTCGACGCGGTCGCGTAGAAACCGATACGGGCGAGACCATCCGGTATCTGATCAAGGGGCGCCGACTCAAAGTCGTCTGCGGCGATCGCGTCGCATGGGAGTCGGACAAGCAAGGGCACGACGCGATCGTGACCGACGTACTGCCGCGGACCAATTCGCTCGAACGCATGGCGCCCGAGCGGCCGCAACCAGAGCTGCTGGCGGCCAATCTGACCTGCGTCGTGGTCGTCTGTGCGCCGCTACCCGCGACCGATTGGCACCTGATCGACCGCTACCTGGTCGCCGCCGAATTGATGCACTGCACGGCCATCCTGGTGGACAACAAGAGCGACACCGTCCAGGCAGCGACAAGCAGCGAGCGGGCCGCGCAGATCGCTGCCATCGAGGGTCTCGGCTATCGGTGCCTGACGGTCTCCGCCGCGACGGGCGACGGGATCGACGCGCTGGCGCGGCGGCTCGTCGACGAGGTCGCCATACTGGTCGGACAATCCGGCGTCGGCAAGTCATCGTTGATCAACCGGCTCGTTCCCGACGCAGACATCGTCGTGGGCGACCTGTCCGCGGCGACGGATGAAGGAACGCATACGACGACCGCGTCGGCGATGCATCATCTGCCCGGCGGCGGCAGGCTGATCGACACCCCGGGCGTGCGCGATTTCGTGCCGGCCGTCGATAGCGCGCGAGCGCAACTCGGGTTCCCTGAAATTTGCGCGCTGGCAGACGAATGTCGCTTCGCCAACTGCCGCCATCTGCGCGAACCCGACTGCGCGATCAAGCACGCCGTCGCGAACGGCACGATCGACGCGCGTCGTTACGAAACGTACAAGAGACTCGCCCGAGATAGTTGAGCGAGTGCGGGGCCCGCCGTCAGAGTTCGGTGACCGCAGTGCGCGCAGATATCGCCAGGGACAGGGTGTTGCTGTCGACGAATTCGAGCTCGCCACCCATCGGCACGCCATGCGCGATGCGCGTCGCGGCGATTCCGCGCGTCGCGGCGATCGACGCAACATAGGATGCCGTCGCCTCGCCTTCGACCGTCGCGCTCGTGGCGAGTATCAACTCGTTGATCGCTTCCTGCTCGAGCCGCGCGTCGAGCAGATCGATACCGAGCTGGTCGGGCCCGATACCATCCAGCGGCGACAGCCTCCCCATCAGCACGAAATACAGGCCACGGTAGCCGCCGGAATCTTCGATGGCGGCGACATCGGCAGGGGTTTCAACGACGCAAACGGTGGCAGCGTCGCGCTTGGCATCGGCACATATCGGGCAAAGCGGCTTCTCCGCGAACATTCGACAGCGCTCGCAATTCCCGACACCGTCAAGCGCGCCCTGCAGCGCCTCGACCAGCAACGCGGCGCCATCCCGATCCTTGTCGAGCAGATGAAAAGCAATACGCTGGGCGGACTTCGGGCCGACGCCCGGCAGGCAGCGCAGCGCGCCGAGCAGCGTCTGTAACTTCGGTGTGAAACTCATCGCGCGACACCAACCGGGGCGTTGACCCTGGTCAGAACGGCAGCTTCAGACCGGCCGGCAGGCCGAGTCCGCCCGTCATACCGGAGTACTTGTCGGCGACGGTCTTCTCGACCTTGCGCAAGGCGTCGTTGAACGCAGCGGCCAGCACATCCTCGAGCATCTCGCGGTCGTCGCCGATCAGCGCATCGTCGATGTCGATCTTGCGCACCTCATGTTTGCCCGTCATCGTGACGCGGGCCAGGCCGCCGCCGGCCTCGCCGGTCACCTCGAGGCTTGCCAGCTCATCCTGTGCCTTCTGCATCTGCTCCTGCATTTTCTGCGCCTGCTTCATCAGCTGGCCAAGCTCGCCTTTCA
Source organism: Gammaproteobacteria bacterium (assembly GCA_048550095.1). GTDB lineage: Bacteria > Pseudomonadota > Gammaproteobacteria > Steroidobacterales > SMWD01. The sequence continues at coordinate 11,740 of JBLYYV010000179.1, read as the reverse complement.
TGATTCGTGCAATCCTCTGTCGGTGCCGGGCCGAAGCCGCGGGAATGAATACTGCCGGTTGCCCGGCGTCAATCGTCTCGTGGTACCGGGCGAATCGAATCGTCGACGACTTCACCACCGAAGATGTCGACGATCTCCTGCACGCCCGGGTCGTTATGAATCGCTTCGCGCGCCTTGCGCATGCCGTCCTCCACGGCCCGCGCGCTCTTGCCTGCCGCCGTATCGAGCTGCTCGTCGGTCAGGACGAATTGCACATTGATGCCGGCGCCCATGTGTCTCTGCACGGCTTCCTTGAGCCGCGTCTTCAACTTGTCGGTCAACAGGTGTTCGTTGCGTCGCTCGACGCCGAGACGCATCTCGAATGGTGAACTGAACGCCAGCGCGCAGTTCTCGGCGAGCTGAAGTGCGGCACCGTCGAGGGACAGTCCGGCGACAAACGTCGGCCAGTCGCCGATATCTTCGGGCGACCCGGCCGATTCGGTCGGCGCTGCCGCGGACGGCTTCGGATCTTCCGTCATCGGGCGCGCAGCCGGCGCGGTGGAACGCTTGGGCGGTGATGAAGCCACCGCCGGCGCTCGTCCGACCGGCCTGGGCGCACTCCCGCCTGCGGGCGTGATCGCCTGACCGGCCGGCACCGGGCGAAACGCGAGCATGCGCAGCATCGCCATTTCGAATCCGAGCCGTGGATCCGGCGCCAGACCAAGGTCGCGGCGACTCGTGACCGCAATCTGGTAATAGAGCTGCAAACGCTCCGCATCGATGCCGTTCGCGAGTCGCTCCAGCGAGTCGAGCTCGTCCTCGTCTTCCAGCGCGTCGACGCCGGCAACCTGGATCACGGCAATGCGTTGCAATGCAGTCGCCAACTCATCGAGCACGATCTCGTAGTCGGGGACCAGTTCGTCGAGTTCGTGAATCTTCGTGAGCAACTCCGCGCCGTCGCCCTGCACGAGTCCGTCGAGCAACGCGATGATGCGATGCCGATCCATGCTGCCGAGCATGGCGGCAACATCGGTGTCGACAAGCTTGTCCGCCCCGTAGGCCAGCGACTGATCCAACAGACTGAGACCATCGCGCATGCTGCCCGCGGCTGCGCGTCCGAGCCGCGTCAACGCAGCGGGCTCGGCACTCAGGCCCTCGGCCTCGCAAATTTCGGTCATGCGTCCGACGATTTCCCGCGTCGACAGGCGCTTGAGATTGAACTGCAGGCAGCGCGACAGCACCGTGACAGGCAACTTCTGCGGATCGGTCGTCGCGAACAGGAACTTCACATGCGGCGGAGGCTCCTCAAGCGTCTTGAGCAACGCGTTGAACGACTGCCGTGACAGCATATGGACCTCGTCGATCAGGTAGACCTTGAAGCGGCCCGTCGACGGCGTGTACTGGACGTTATCCAGCAGGTCACGGGTATCGTCGACGCCGGTCCGCGACGCGGCGTCGACCTCGATCAGGTCCACGAATCGGCCTTCGTCAACGGCCACACATGCAGCACATGTTCCGCAGGGTTCCGCGCTGACGCCCTCTTCGCAGTTCAGTGCCTTGGCCAGAATGCGGGCGATGGTCGTCTTGCCGACCCCGCGGGTACCGGCGAACAGGAATGCGTGATGGACGCGGCCGGAACTCAACGCATTCTCGAGAGCCCGAACGATATGCGACTGTCCGGTCACCTCGGAGAATTTACGCGGCCGCCATTTCCGGGCGAGGACGAGGTAGCTCATTATCGGTCTTGTTGTTGCTGCATTGAGTGGAATCCGCGCCAGCCACACCCCGGCGCCCGGCATCACCGTTACCGCTGCTCCCTTCCGGGCCTGACGGGGTTCGCGGATCGCCGCCGCGGGGGGACCGGCGCGGACCCGGACAAAGGGTATGCGGTGCAGAGGCATTCGGCAAGCACCCGCGCATATCGCAGCACGCACTCGACAGACAGCACGGCTCGACCAGGTTCGCGCGACGCCGCGCGAGCCAGCATGACATATGGGTCTACAATAGCCGGAATTCATTCGTGGGGGGATGGGCATGGCGCAGCACGCAGAATTTCGCATCGAGCACGACCTGTTGGGTGAGGAGCGTATTCCGGCCGATGCCTACTATGGAATCCAGACGCTTCGCGCCCTCCACAATTTCAATATCACGGGCGTGCCGATTGGCCACTTCCCGGAGTTGATCAAGGCGCTCGCGCTCGTCAAGCAGGCAGCGGCACAGGCCAACCGTGAACTCGGACTGCTGGGCAGCGCAAAAGCGCAAGCGATCTGTGAAGCCTGCACCGAGATCGCGGAAGGCGGGCTGCGCGACGCCTTCGTCGTCGATCTGATCCAGGGCGGAGCCGGCACCTCGACGAACATGAACGCGAATGAGGTCATTGCCAATCGCGCGCTCGAATTGATGGGTCATTCGCGCGGGGACTATCGCCATCTGCACCCGAACAACGACGTGAACATGTCGCAGTCGACGAACGACGTGTACCCGACGGCGGTTCGCCTCGCCCTCGTCCTGGCCGACGACCCGCTGATCGCCGCGCTCCGCGAACTGTGCCGGGTCCTGGAAGCGAAATCGCAGGAATACGCCGGCGTTCTGAAGATGGGCCGCACGCAGCTGCAGGATGCGGTCCCGATGACCTTCGGCCAGGAATTCGAAGGTTGGGCAATCACCATCGGCGAGGACATCGACCGACTCGACGAGATCGGCAAACTGCTGACAGAGATCAACCTCGGCGGCACGGCAATCGGTACCGGCATCAACACTCACCCGGACTATGCGCGGCTCGTCGTCGAAAAGCTGTGCACGCTGACCGGCTTCGACTTCAAGCTCGCGCCGAGTTTGATCGAGGCCACGTCGGATATGGGCGCATTCGTGATGTTGTCCGGCATCCTGCGCCGCGTCGCCGTCAAGCAATCGAAGATCTGCAACGACCTGCGGCTGCTGTCCAGCGGCCCGCGCGCGGGGCTCGGCGAGCTCCTGCTGCCCCCGATGCAGCCCGGCTCTTCGATCATGCCGGGCAAGGTCAATCCGGTCATACCGGAGGCGGTTAACCAAACAGCCTACCAGGTCATCGGTAACGACCTGACCGTGACGCTGGCGGCCGAGGCGGGACAGCTACAGCTCAACGCATTTGAACCGGTCATCGTCAACAACCTGATGGGTTCGCTGCGGATGATGACCAACGCGATCACGATGCTGACCGACCGTTGTATCCGCGGCATCAAGGTCAACCTTGAGCACTGCGAGCAACTCGTCAACGACAGTATCGGGGTCATCACGGCTTTCAGCCCGCACATCGGCTATGAAAACGCGTCCCGGGTTGCCGGCCGCGCGCTGCGGGAAAATCGCGGCGTGGTCGACATCATCCGCGAAGAGAAGCTGCTCGAGGAGGCGAAGATCGACGCCATCATGCATCCGACCAACCTTACGGGCCCCAGCCTGTTGTTGGGCGTGTCGTTCGACGAAGAAGCCGACCGCACCCATACGCACCTGATGCCCTACGCGCCGGATGCGCAGGACCCGGACGACTCCGCCTGAGCCCATCTCGCTCAGGCGAGGCGCGCGGCGGCCAGCGGCAATGCTCTCAAACCAGATTTGATCAAAAAACAATAAACAATAAAAACAATGGCATAGTGCGTAAACCTCATAACACTTGTGATGCTGACCTGGGATGGGCGAGCCATACTAATGTCGCGACCCGTGTGATTTCGGCACCGGCATAAGGAACGCCCGTTGGCCGCTCTGACCAACGGACTTTATGTCGGATCATCGCAGGTGATCACGGAAGTGACTGAGGTCGTTTGTTCAGCGGCGAGATCGTGCTACTTTCCCGCACCTGCCACCCATACGGTGAGAAAATAATGAAAAGAATTCTGTTAACAATGTTCGTATCACTCCTGACGCTTTCGGGCTGCGGAGGCTCCGTACAGGTGACGTCCGACTGGGCGGATGCCCGGGAACGTTCGGGTCCCTACGGCAGCGTTCTCGTGGTTGGCGTCACGGAAGCCGGACGCCAACGCCGTCGGTTCGAGAATGCGCTGACGGATAAGCTCGAGAAGAAAAGCGCCAACGTGTGGGCCAGCAACCGAATCATGCCGGTGGACGCGGAAATCAACAAAGACAACGTCATGGCCGCCGTCAGCGCGACGAGCGCAACGGCCGTCATCGTGACAAGACTGGTCAACGAGGAAATCAGCACCAGCGAGATTCCCGGACGCACGGTGATCGTGCCGGGGGAATCCAGCGGCTTGTTCAATTACGACTACGAAGAGTACGAAGAGGATGCGCAGATCAAGGTCAAGAGCACGGTGACGCTGTTAACCGAGGTCTATGAGACGCATAACGGCACGCTGGTCTACAAACTGCGGACCACCACCAGAGACAAACGCACGGAATTCGACATTATCGATACCCAGACTTCTACGATCGCGAAGCGACTAAGGAAGGATCGAATCGTGAGGTAGTGCCTGCGATCGCTGCGCGATCCATCTGCCGGACCCGAGTCGAACGCTGTTGTCTCATCGCGGCTTCGAATCTCGAATCCAAGAGACGAACAACAAAAAAAGGCCCCGGAAGGGGCCCTTTTTTGTTCATGGCGGAGAGGGCGGGATTCGAACCCGCGATACGGGGTTACCGTATACTTGAATTCCAATCAAGCGCCTTCGACCACTCGGCCACCTCTCCATATGCTTTGGCGCATGGGCCGCGAAGATTAGCTCAGCGCCCCACTCTGTTCAATCGAAACCGCTAGGTCGGACTCGTATCGAAGAAATCCGGCGGGTTTTCAAGGCATGGGCTGTCTTTGGGCAGCGGCTCGCGGTCGCCGGGCAACTCCGGAATCTTCACGCTGCTGGCCGGGTTTGGTGCGTCCAGGCCTTCGGGCACCCGCACGGGATCGATACTCACCTGCTCGTGGTACTCACGAGGCTCGTCGCAAGCCTTTGGCTTGTAGCCACGACTGCAACCCAGGAGGGCCAGCGCCAGTATCAGCAACAAGCCCAGGCGATAGACAGGCGCCATTCGTGCGTTCCTCATGCAACCCCCGCTCGCGCAAGCGCCGCTTCGACAACGGACTCGTGCTCTGCGGTCAACCGGGTCAGGGGCAGGCGAATACCGCCTGGAATCCGCCCCATCCTCTCGAGCGCCCACTTCACCGGAATCGGATTCGACTCGACGAACAGGTCGCGATGCAGGTCGGCCAGCGGCGCGTCGAGTTGCGCCGCGCTCGCCGCATCGCCATCGATTGCGGCCGCACACATCCTGGCCATCGCCTCCGGCGCGACGTTCGACGTGACGGATACGACCCCGTGACCGCCTGCCAGCATGAACTCGCGCCCGGTTGCGTCGTCGCCGCTGTACAGGCGGAAGTCGGATCCCGCCAGCTCGACAATCCGGGCGACGCGTCCGACGTCGCCGGTGGCTTCCTTGATGCCGAAGATTCGCGGATGCTCGGCCAGACGGCCGACGGTCTCCGGCAGCAGATCGACCGCCGTTCGGCCCGGCACGTTGTAGAGCATGACTGGCTCATCGACGGCATCGGCGATCGCGGTGAAATGTCGAAACAAGCCTTCCTGCGTCGGCTTGTTGTAGTAAGGGGTCACCATCAGGTAGCCGGCGATCGCGCTCTTGCCGACTTTCTGCGACAACTCGATCGTTTGCTGCGTCGAATTCGAGCCGGTGCCTGCGATGACCGGAATTCGTCCCCCCGCCATCTCGACGGACCGGCAGATGACGTCTGCATGCTCCGACTTGGTCAGCGTGGCAGATTCGCCGGTCGTCCCGGCGATAACCAGCGCGGCCGTGCCGGCTTCGGCGTGCCAGTCGATCAGCCGCTCCAGACACGCATAGTCGATCTGGCCGTCGTCCCCCATGGGGGTCACGAGCGCAACGAGACTTCCGGTAAACATATCGATGCGTTGCCTGGGTGAGTGCGTCTGAATTGGCTATCTGTCGCCGCCCCTCGCGGACGGCAGACCGGCGATGGTACTGGCGCTCAGACCCCTGCGCAAGGCAGCTTCGGCGTCGCCGCAATGCCCGTATATCGGTATATTTAGCGGCTGGAACCGCCAGACCGGCGGAATACGAGCCGACGGTATGGAAAAACGCATCGCAGTCACCGCTATCGGACCCGACCGGGCCGGACTCATTCGCGACGTAAGCGGAATTATCACGAAGGCGTCAGGCAACATCCTGGAGAGCCGGATGATGGCGCTCGGGTCCGAATTCGCCGTCCTGATGCTCGTGGGCGGCAACTGGCACTCGGTCGCCAAGATTCGCGAAAAACTCGAGGGCCTCGAGCGGCAGGGCGAATTGACGGTCACGGTCCGCGACAGCACGCCACGCCCGCAGGAGAACTGCGCTCCCTACCTGATCGACGCGATCACGGTGGATCACGAAGGCATCGTCCTGGGCCTGTCCGACTTCTTCGCCGCGCGCAAACTGGAAATCTCGGAAATGAACACACGTCGCTACAATGCGCCGCATACGGGAGCCGCGATGTTCAGCGTACAAATGACCGTCAATGTCCCGTCGTCCCTGCCCCTGGCGCAGCTTCGCGACGAGTTTCTCGACTACTGCGACCAGCAGAATCTCGACGCCGTCATGGAGCCCGCCGACCGCTGAAGGCGGCCACGCACCCGACGCCGCTTCGCTAACGATCAACAAGGAACCAATCACCGTGAGTACAGTCAAAATCGGCCGAGTGGCCCCTAATTTCAAGGCTCCCGCAACAGGCGATCAGGACATCGAACTCAAGTCGCTGCGCGGCAGCAACGTCGTGCTGTATTTCTACCCGAAGGACAGCACGCCCGGTTGCACGACCGAGGGCCTCGACTTCAAGGCTAACCACCTGAAATTCAAACGTCGAAATACGATCGTGCTGGGTGTTTCCCGCGACTCGGTCGCGTCACATGAGAAGTTCAAGGCGAAACAGAAGTTTCCGTTCGATCTTGTGTCCGACGCCGACGAGAAGGTCTGTAAAAAGTTCGACGTGATCAAGGAGAAAAACATGTACGGGCGAAAAGTGATGGGCATCGAGCGCAGCACTTTCCTGATCGACGACAAGGGCAAGCTCCGCGCCGAGTGGCGCAAGGTCAAGGTCAAGGGCCATGTCGACGCAGTGCTGGAGGCCGTGGCCGCGCTGTAAAGTTTCACGATGCAGATCCTGCGTAACCTCACATTGCTGACGCTGATCGCGTCCATGGTGCTGCGACCGGTCGTCGCGGACGACGACGACCTGCCGGACATCGGCAGTCCGGCCGATACCGTGCTGAGCAAAGAAAACGAGATGCTGATCGGGCGCTCGATCTACAAGAGCCTGCGCGACGCGGACCGGCTCGTCACCGACCCCGAGACGCAGGAGTACATACAGAGCGTTGGTCAGCGCATCGCCGCCAATGCGCAGAACGGCGACTTTCGCTTCAAGTTCTTCGTCGTCGACGATCCGGCCATCAACGCCTTCGCCCTGCCCGGCGGCTATATCGGCATCCATTCGGGTCTGCTGCTCGCGACGCAGAACGAGAGCGAACTCGCCGGCGTCATGGCGCACGAGATCTCGCACGTAACCCAACGACATATCTCCCGCGCGATCTACGCCAGCAGCCGGCAAAGCATTCTGACGATGGCCGCCATGCTCGGCGCCATACTGCTGGGTGCAGCGACCGGCGAAGGGGATATCATTGCCGGCGGCGTCGCGGGCGCTCAAACCATGGGACAGCAGCAGCAAATCAACTTCACCCGCTCTAATGAGTACGAAGCGGACCGCGTTGGCGTGTCCCTCCTCGCCGCGTCAGGCTTCGATCCCTACGGCATGCCGGACTTCTTCGAAACCCTGGCCCGCAAGACCGGCACGCTGGGCAGCCAGGCCCCCGAGTTCCTCCGCACCCACCCGGTCACGGTCAACCGTATCGCCGAAACCCGCGCGCGCGCGGACAACTATCCGGAGGTCGAAGCGGTCGAAACGACCAGCTACGGCCTCATCCGAGCCAGGCTGCGACTGCTCGACTCGAACACGCCGGAAGATGCCCTCGCGTACTTCGAGGGCGAACGACGCCTTGCGGAGCGCGCGGGCGACAGCGGCACGGAATACGGTATCGCGCTCGCGCAGCTGGAGCTTGGTCAGATCCAGCAGGCGAACCGAAAATTTGCCGAGCTGCTGCTGGCGAACGAGGAAATCATTCATTTCCATACGGGCTTTGCCGCCACACAACTGGCGCTCGGCGACATCGACGGTGCGATCGCAACCTTCGACAACGCCATCGAGCTGTTCCCGCGCAATGTGCCACTGACGATTCGCTACGCGGAAGCGCTGTTGACCAATGACGAACCGGGCCGTGCTCACCAGCTCCTGCTGGACCTCTATAACCAGGTGCCGCCGACGCCGGAACAGGTGCGCCTGATTGCCCTCGCCGCCAGCGCCGCCGGCGACACGGCCGACGCACACTACTACATGGCCGAGTACCACCTGCTCATCGGTGACCTGATGATGGCGTCCGACCAGCTTCGGCTGGCGCTCGGCATTCCGGGGCTCGACAGCGTGCAGCGGGCACGGTTCCGATCCAGGCTCGAGCAGATCCAGGGCTTTATGCCTCGCGGCGGCCGTGGTCAGCAGGCGAACAAACCGTCCGGACGATGACCCGGGATATGGCATTGCTGCGCAGAATCCTGTTCCGCGCCACGCTGTGCAGCTTCGCGGCGCTGGCGCTACTCGTATCGGGCTGTGCTTCGCAGAACGCGAGCCAGGGCGTCGTCAGCGATCCGTTCGAACCAATCAATCGTGGCCTGTTCGCGTTCAATGACGTGGCAGACAAGTATGTCATGCGACCGGTCGCCGTAGGCTACACCTGGTTGCTGCCCGCCGTGGTCCGCACGGGCATCAACAATTTCTTCGACAACATCAGCTACCCGGTCGACGCGATCAACGCCCTGCTCCAGGGCAAGGTGCAGCAATTCGCATCGGACTCCGCCCGCATCGTCATCAATACGACACTCGGCTTTGGCGGCTTCCTCGATCCGGCGACGGCCGCCGGCCTGGCCAAGAACAATGAGGATTTCGGGCAGACGCTCGGTGTCTGGGGTGTTCCGGACGGCCCGTATCTCGTCATACCGTTCTTCGGGCCCCGTACCGTCAGGTCCGGCGTTGGCGACCTGGTCGATATTCAGTACAGCCCGCAGTTCAACCTCGGCCGCAGTGGCATACGGACCAAGGTCAATATCGTCTGGCTGATTCACCGCCGCTCGACGCTGCTGGGGGTCGACCAGGAAATCGAACGCGCATTCGACCGTTATGCATTCCTGCGCGATTCATACGCGCAGAATCGGCGCTATCTGCTGTACGACGGGAACCCGCCCGAAGAAGACTATTTACTCGACGAAGAATTCGATGACGAATTCGACGAGGACTTCGAGGACTAAGAGCCGGCAGCGAACCGGCTCATCGGTTTAGTCGACGGCCGTGGCGGCCTCGACTTCGGCAGTGAGGCGATCGATCACGGCGTCCACACCCAGCGCCGCAATCTCCGCGTTGAACTGGTTACGGTAGTTCTGCACGTACGAGACGCCCTCGATGCGGACGTCATAAACGCGCCAGCCGTTCTTCGTCTTACGCATGCTGTAATTGATCGGCACTTCACTGCCGTCGTCCATGCGCGTTTCGGTCTTGACGACCACGCGCTTCTCGTTTTCCTGGTCGTCGGCCGGGAGCACCTTGATCGAGCCCTGCTCGACTTCGAGGATGCCATTCGCGTAACTCTGTAACAGGAATTTATAGAACACGTCGACGAAACGGTCGCGCTGCTCCTTGCTGGCCGTCTTCCAGTGCTTGCCGAGCACCAGTCGGCCCGCATAGCGAACGTCGAAATGCGGCAGCAACAGCTCGTCGATGAGCTCGTACAGCTCGCCCGGGTTTTCGTCGAAATAGTCCGCGCGTCCGTCCAGGCGCGACGTGACCGCTGTTGCGGTCGATTCGATGATCTCATGTGGTGTCTGGCCCGCACCGTCCGTCACGGCCACCGCCATGACGGGCCCCGCGGCCAGGAAAACCAGCAGACTAAGAATCGGCATCAACTTCATTTCGCTTCTCCGGAGCGCACCTTCAGTTCAGCTGGGCGGAATGGTAGCGAATTGCACGTCGATAGGAAGGCCCTGCGTCATAATTTCTCATTGTCGTTTGACCGCCTCGTTCATGCTCCGTTCAGACAACGAATTGCTTGCCACGGTTCACTCCCAGCCAATATTGGACTAAAATAGTCCTAATTGATGCGGATGACCTGATCAAATGTTTCGAATCAGCAGACTGACAGACTACGGGACCCTGATCCTGGTTTACCTCGCCGAGCAGGACGGACGCCTGTGCCCGGCGAACGAGGTCGCTGCCGAGACGCATGTCGCGCCCCCCACGGTCCAGAAGCTGCTCAAGGTCCTGGCCCGCACCGGGCTGGTCGAATCGGTACGCGGGGCGGACGGCGGCTATCGCCTGTCGCGAAATCCGCGGCGCATCAGTGCAGCCGAGATCCTGGACGCTCTGGAAGGCCCGGTCGCGATCACGGAATGCAGCACTGAGGAAAGCCACTGTGAACTCGAGTCGCTGTGTCATGTCGGCAGCGCATGGCAACGCATCAACGGCGCATTGCGCGCGGCACTGGCAGAGATTTCGCTGGCGGATCTCGGTCGCCCGTCCGCCGAATTGCCGACGCTCGAATTTGGCAACCTCGCCGAGCAGCCCCGCGGCCGACAGCAATAGTTGCGCAGACGACCGCTTAGAGATCAACAACATGGCAACGAAAAACGAAGACGTCGAGACACTGGTCGGGAAGAAATACCGCCACGGTTTCGTCACGGACATCGAGAGCGAAACGGTACCGCCGGGCCTGGACGAAGACGTGATTACGCTGATTTCCCGGAAGAAGGAAGAGCCTCAGTTCATGCTGGACTGGCGGCTGAAATCTTTCCGCCACTGGCAGACGATGCATGAGCCCGACTGGGCCAAGCTGAATATCGAGCCGATCGACTACCAGGAAATATCCTACTATTCCGCGCCGAAACAGGACGACAACGCGCCGAAGAGCCTGGCGGATGTCGATCCGAAGCTACTCGAGACCTACGACAAGCTGGGCATTCCGCTGCACGAGCGCGCCGCGCTGGCCGGTGTCGCGGTGGATGCCGTATTCGACAGCGTATCGGTAGCGACAACGTTCCGCGAGAAGCTCGCTGATGCCGGCGTCATCTTCTGCCCGTTCTCCGAGGCCGTTCGCGATCATCCGGAGTTGATCGAGGAGTATCTCGGCACCGTTGTCCCCTACCGCGATAATTTCTTCGCAACCCTGAATTCGGCGGTATTCACCGACGGGTCGTTCGTGTACATCCCCAAGGGCGTGCGCTGTCCGATGGAGTTGTCGACATACTTCCGCATCAACGAGGCCAAGACGGGCCAGTTCGAGCGCACGCTGATCATCGCTGACGAGGGCAGCCACGTCAGTTATCTCGAAGGATGTACCGCGCCGATGCGCGATGAGAACCAGCTGCACGCGGCGGTCGTCGAACTGGTAGCGCTGGCGGATGCAGAGATCAAGTACTCGACGGTGCAGAACTGGTATCCCGGCGACGAGGAAGGCCGCGGCGGTATCTATAATTTTGTGACGAAACGGGCGGATTGCCGCGGTGCCAATTCGAAGGTCTCATGGACCCAGGTGGAAGCCGGCTCGGCAGTCACATGGAAATATCCGAGCTGCGTCTTGCGCGGCGAGAATTCGGTCGGCGAGTTCTACTC
>JBLYYV010000178.1:0-8980 GCA_048550095.1 Gammaproteobacteria bacterium | reverse complement strand
GCGCATGATCGGATTCGTTCGCGGCCGCCTGGCATCCAAGGAACCACCGTGGGTCGTTATCGACGTTGGCGGCGTCGGCTATGAGATCGAGGCGCCGATGTCGACGATCTTCCGCCTGCCCGACATCGGCAAAGACGTGCAGCTCTGCACGCACCTGGTCGTGCGCGAAGACGCACAGACCCTGTTCGGTTTTTCCACCGAGGAAGAGCGCAGCCTGTTTCGCAACCTGATCAAGGTCAGCGGCGTCGGCGCGAAATTGGCGCTGACCATCCTGTCCGGTATCAGCGTGGACGGGTTCAGGCAGTGCGTGCTGACGGAGGATACCGCGGCGCTGGTTCGATTGCCGGGCATCGGCCGCAAGACGGCCGAGCGGCTGATCCTCGACATGCGTGACCGCATCGATGGCGCGATCCTGGCGCCGGGCGGCAGCGCAGTCGCGCCGGGCGAACCCGCGTCCGCGCGCGCCGACGCATTCAACGCGCTGGTCAGCCTCGGTTACAGGCCCGGCGAGGTACAGAAGATGCTCGACAAGGTCGACACCGACGGCGTCGACACCGAGGATATCCTTCGCTCGGTGTTGCGGGCGGCGGCGCCATGATCGAGGAGCGATTGATTTCGGGCGACGGCCGCGACGACGATTCTGCGGTCGAACTTGCCATCCGCCCGCAGACGCTCGATGACTACGTCGGGCAGGAACCCGTCAAACGGCAGATGCGGATCTTCGTGTCGGCCGCGGCCAAACGCGGCGATGCGCTCGATCACGTGTTGATCTTCGGGCCGCCCGGGCTCGGCAAGACGACGCTCGCGCACATCATCGCCAACGAGATGGGCGTCAATATGCGCCATACATCGGGGCCGGTGCTGGAACGTCCGGGCGATCTCGCCGCAATGCTCACGAACCTGGAGCCGCACGACGTGCTGTTCGTCGATGAGATTCACCGGCTGAGTCCGATCGTCGAAGAGGTGCTGTACCCGGCCATGGAGGATTTCCAGCTCGATATCATGATCGGAGAGGGGCCTGCGGCTCGTTCGATCAAGCTGGACGTGCCGCCGTTCACGCTGGTCGGCGCGACGACCCGCGCGGGTCTGCTGACGTCGCCATTGCGCGACCGGTTCGGCATCGTCCAGCGACTCGAGTTTTATTCCGACGACGAACTGCGCCATATCGTCATGCGTTCGGCCGACATCATCGGCGTGCCGATCGACACGGACGGCGCTGTGCAGATCGCGTCCCGCGCCCGCGGGACGCCGCGTATCGCCAACCGCCTGTTACGTCGTGTGCGCGACTACGCGGAAGTGGAAGTGGACGGTCGCGTCGACGCCGCCACGGCGGCCGCCGCCATGGACATGCTCGATGTCGACGTCAACGGTTTCGACTTCATGGACCGCAAGCTACTGATGTCGATCATCGACAACTTCGACGGCGGGCCGGTCGGGATCGAGTCCCTGGCCGCCGCCATCGGCGAGGAGCGTGGCACGATCGAGGATGTGCTGGAGCCTTATCTCATTCAGCAGGGCTTCCTGATGCGCACGCCGCGTGGGCGCGTGGCGACCCGGCGCGCCTACCTGCATTTCGGCCTGGATGCGCCGCAGCGCCCGGCCGACCCGACGATTCCGTTGTTCGATCCGGATGCGGATGCCGGCTGAAGGAGCGCAAATCAGCCAGCTCGGCCGGTGGCTTATCCCGCAAGACCGACTCATAATAGGCGCGTTGTTGTAAGTTGAATTGGGCGCCCGCCACCCGGTCAGGGTGACGGCTATTCGTGTATGAGCGACTGGCATACGTTCGACGTCCGCGTCTATTTCGAGGATACCGATGCGCAGGGTGTCGTCTATTTCGCCAACTATCTGAAGTTCATGGAGCGCGGTCGCACGGAGTGGCTGCGCGACCTGGGTATTCAGCAGGACGAGTTGATCGACGATCATGGCATTTGCTTCGCATTGACCGAGAGCGATGCACGGTTTCATCGGCCGGCGCGGTTTAACGATCGCTTGCAGGTGCGCACCCGGCTCGTCGAACACAGCCGCGTGCGGTTCGAGCTCGAGCAGGCGGTTGGCCGTGCCGACGGCGAGTTGCTGTGCAGCGCGCGCTGCGTGGCCGCCTGCATCGACGCAACTTCATTTCGCCCGCGGCGAATTCCCGCGGACGTATTGGCGACGGTAACGGCCTCAGCCGCATCGAATAACTAACGGGTAGTGCGGGCGGCCTGCGGGGCGCCGGCAACACAGGGAGGAATTTTCACAGATGACCGGTAACCTGTCTTTCTTCGAACTGGTGATGTCGGCGAGTTTCGTCGTGCAACTGGTCATGTTGTTGCTGCTGGCGGCGTCCGTTGCGTCATGGGCGATCATCCTGCGTAAACGCAAGGTGCTGCGGCGCGCGATGTCCGGCTCGGATGCATTCGAATCGAGTTTCTGGTCGGGTGGCGACCTGACCGCGATCTATCGCGATATCACGAAGGCGGGCACGGCGCCGTCCGATATGGCCGGCGTCTTCGAAGCCGGTTTCCGGGCGTTTCGGCGTCTCAAGGAGCAGCCGGGCATGAGCCCGGGCCTGGTCGTGGAGGGCGCTCAGCGTGCGATGCGTGTCGCGCAGATGCGCGAAATGGACCGTCTCGAGCAGAACCTCGCGACGCTCGCGACGATCGGTTCGACGAGCCCGTACGTCGGGCTGTTCGGCACCGTCTGGGGCATCATGAATTCGTTTTCGGCGCTGGGCAATGTCCAGTCGGCGACGCTCGCCATGGTCGCGCCGGGCATCGCCGAGGCGCTGATCGCAACGGCGATGGGCCTGTTCGCGGCGATCCCGGCGGTCATCGCCTACAACCGCTATGCCGACAAGACCGCCAGGCTCGAGGTGCGGTTCGATACGTTCGCCGAGGAGTTCTCGACGATCCTGCAGCGACACGCGCACAACAAGCCCGTGGCGCAGGCCATCAGTTCATGAGCGGCGTCCGCAAGCGCAAGCTGATGGGCGAGATCAACGTCGTGCCGTACATCGACGTCATGCTCGTGCTGCTGATCATCTTCATGGTCACGGCGCCGATGCTGACCCAGGGCATCGACGTCGAACTGCCGAAGGCCGGCGCGGAACCGATCGATTCGGCCGAAGGCGCCGAACCGCTCGTGCTGTCCGTAGACGCCGAAGGCAACCTGTACCTGAATATCGGCGAAGACGAGGACAGCCCCGTCGAGGCCGCACGCATCGTGCAGATGGCGTCGACGGTTCTGGAGCGCAAGCCCGAAACGCCGGTGCTGGTGAAGGCGGATTTCCGGGTCGCGTACGGCAGCGTCGTGTCGGCCATGGTGCTGCTGCAACGGGCCGGCGCCGAGAAAGTCGGCTTCCTGACGGATCCGGGGGAACTGGAAACCCTGCCGGCAGGGTGAGCATTCATCGATCGTGTCCAGTTTCACCCGAGAATATTCTGCCGGCCTCGTGCTGTCCGTGCTCGGGCACGTGGCGTTGCTCGCGGTGCTCGGCATGCGCCTGATCAGCCTGCCCCCGCCCGAAATCCCGCGCGTGCCGCTCGCGATCGAGGCGACCGTGATCGACGCGGGCGCGATCCGGCGTCGCGAGGAAGAGGTGCAACAGCGTCAGGCCGCGCTCGAACGCCAGCAGCAGGCAGCGGAGGAAGAGGAGCGCAGGGCGGAGCAAGCCGAGCGTCAGAGGGTCGAGGCTGAGCGGGAGAAAGCGGAACAAGCGCGCGTCGCGGCCGAGCGCAAGGCGGAGGCCGAGCGCCAGGCGGCCGTCGAACGAAAAGCGGAAGCCGAGCGTAAAGCGGCGGCCGAACGCGAGGCCGCGGAAGCGGCACGGGTTGCGGAGCAGAAGCGCAAGGCGGAGGCCGAGCGCAAGCGGGTCGAGGAAGCGCGCGTCGCCGAGCAGAAACGCCAGGCGGCGCAACGTCAGGCCGAGTTCCGGGCGGAGCTGGAGGCCGAGGAACAGCGGCTCGCGGCGGTCGCATCCGGCCAGCAGGCTCAATACCTGGCCTTGATACGCGATCGGGTCGAGCGCAACTGGGTCAGGCCCGCGAGCGCGATACCGGGTATCGAGTGTGTCGTGCACGTCAACCAGATTCCGGGCGGCGACGTCGTGAACGTGCGCGTCGGGCTATGCAATGGCGATGCCAGCGTCGTGCGGTCGATCATTGCCGCGGTCGAAAAGTCGTCGCCGTTGCCGGGGCCGTCGGATCCGACGCTATTCGACCGAAACTTGCGCTTCACCTTCAAACCGAAAGAATAGCGCCCAGCCAGAATGGAGATCAGCTTGCGAATGAAACAGCGCATCACAAACCTCATAGCGGCCCTGCTCGTGGTGGCCGCGGCCATATCGCCGGCCGGCGCTGAACTGCGCATCGAAATCAGCCAGGGCGTCGAGAAAGCGGTGCCGATCGCCGTCGTGCCGTTCGGTTGGGACGGGCAGGGCAGCGCGCCGTTCGACGTGGCGGGCCTCGTGGCATCCGACCTCGAGCGCAGCGGGCGCTTCAAGGCGCTGCCGCCGCGGGAGATGCTGGAACGCCCGACCACCGCGCGCGCGATCGATTTCGGCGACTGGCGGCTGATGGGTATCGAAGTCATCATCATCGGCCGCCTGATCGAGAACACGGCGGACGACTACACCATTCAGTTCCAGGTGTTCGACGCGTTTCGCGGCGAACAGTTGCTCGGGTATCGGCAGCCGGCGAAGAAGTCGCAGCTGCGCGGCGCGAGTCACCTCGTCGCCGACAAGATTTACGAGCAACTGACCGGCATTCCCGGCGTGTTTTCCACGCGCATTGCCTACATCGCGGTCAACGGGAACCCGGGCCAGCAGGTCTACCAACTGATTGTCGCGGATGCAGACGGCGAGAACGCGCGGGTGCTGGTCGAGTCCGGCGATCCGCTGATGTCCCCGACCTGGTCGCCCGACGGTCGCAAGATCGCCTACGTGTCGTTCGAGAAAAAGCGCTCGTCGGTGTACGTGCAGACGCTGCGATCCGGCGCGCGGCAGCTCGTCTCGAGTCGCGCGGGCGTGAATGGCGCGCCGGCCTGGTCGCCGGACGGACGGAAGCTGGCGCTGACACTGTCGAAAACGGACGGCAATCTCGATGTCTACACGCTGGACCTGGCGTCCCAGGTGTTGACACGGTTGACCGAGCGTCCGTCGATCGATACGGAACCAGCCTGGTCGTCTGACGGCGACGAGATCTTCTTTACGTCCGATCGTGCCGGGCGGCCCCAGGTCTACCGCGTGCCTGCGCAGGGCGGTCGCGCCCAGCGCGTGAGCTTCGAGGGCTCGTATAATGCCCGGCCGCGCCTGGCGCCGAATGGCGAGGAACTGGCTGTCGTGCATAACGACCGGGGCAACTATAGAATTGCGTTGATCGAGCTTAAGCGGGGTGTCACGCAGGTGCTGACGAGCGGTTCGCTGGACGAGTCGCCGAGTTTCGCGCCGAACGGTGAAACACTGATTTATGCGACACGGCAGGGCGAGCGCGGCGTGCTGGCGACCGTCACGAAGGACGGCCGGATTCAGCAGCGCATTTCGGCCGTTGCCGGCGATGTGCGCGAACCCGCATGGTCGCCCTTTCGTAAGCCTTAGTTAATTCAATAAAAACAATTATTTAAATATTTTTTTTAAGCTGGTTTGTTGGTTTTGAAGGAGCTTTGGCCAATGGATTTATTCAGAATTGTCGTAGTCACGGCATTGCTCGGTCTCGTCGTTGCTTGCGGTGGCAAGTCCGGTACGGCTATGGAGGACGGTGTCGGCCAGGATGGCTATGGCGGCAGCGATTCGGGCGCGAGTTCTTCGGGCGTCGACGATGGCGGCTTCGCGCAAGGTGGCGCTTTCGGGTCGGGTGCCGACGGCGGTCCGAGCGGGCTCGACAATCGAGTCATCTATTTTGCGTTCGATCAGAGCGACGTCGATCCCGATTCGATCGCCGTTCTGGAGGAACATGGCGCGTACCTTGCCGGCCGGACGGCCGTCAGCGTGCGTCTTGAAGGGCACGCCGACGAGCGTGGCAGCCGTGAATACAATATCGGTCTCGGCGAGCGACGCGCGCAGGCGGTCCGGCGAATCCTGCTACTGCAGGGCGTCGTGGCTTCCCAGCTCAGCACCGTCAGCTACGGCGAAGAACGGCCGGCCGTATTGGGCAGTGACGAGGAGGCCTGGGGCCTGAATCGTCGCGTCGAACTCGTTTATGCAGACTGATGCTGACCGGCGCAGCACATGACTCGGAGGACAGCGATGTTTAGCGTTCGGCACGTCCTGATCGGTTTCAGCCTGGTGGCGATGACCGGGTGCGAAGGTATGTTGTCCAAGGAAGACGACCCGATGTACCTGAAGATGAACGAGCTCGACAGTCGCCTGGCGCGCGTCGAGCGACTCGTCGACAACGAAGGCCTCGTCAACCTGATGGCGCAGCTGGATGCCATGCAGAAAGATGTCCAGGCGTTGCGCAATGACGTCGAGACCCTCCAGCACGACGTCGGGCAGTCCGGCGAGCGGCAGAAGGATCTGTACCTGGACATCGATCAGCGCCTCCAGGCGATCGAGTCGGCGAACGCCAATCTCGACGTCTTCGAGGGTGGCAGCCTGAGTCCGGGACAATTGCCCGTGCCGGGTGGCACCGACCGTGCCAACTACCAGGCGGCGTTCGAGTTGCTCAAACAGGGCCGCTATGATCAGGCGGCGCTCGCCCTGAAGCAATTCATGGTCGCGTTTCCGGACAGCGAGTTGTCGGACAACGCGCAGTACTGGCTGGCGGAAACGTATTACGTCACGCAGAAATACAAACAGGCTCTGCCGGCATTTCAGGCGGTACTCGATCGCTATCCCGATTCGCGCAAGATCCCGGACGCGCTGCTGAAGATCGGCTACTGCAACTACGAGATGAAGCGGATCGACGCGGCCGAGAAGGCTCTGCAGGCGGTCGCGGCCGACTATCCGGAGACCACGGCTGCGCGTCTGGCGAGCCAGCGGCTCGAGCGCATCACGAGCGAGCAGCGGTAGCGATACCGCCGCCGCGCCCGCGGCAGATCGGAACGATGAGCGATAACACCGCGCCTGCCGGACCGGACAACGTCCGATTGCGAGTCACCGAGATCTTTCATTCCATCCAGGGTGAGGCGCGGCCCGTCGGGTGTCCCACCGCTTTCGTGCGCCTGACCGGATGTCCCTTGCGGTGCACTTTCTGCGATACGGAATACGCATTTCATGGCGGCGAGAAGATCGGCCTCGCGAAGATCATCGAGCGCGTCTCCGAGTTCGATACGCAGCACGTCTGCGTGACGGGCGGCGAACCGCTCGCCCAGGCGAACTGCGGGCTGCTGCTGACGGAATTGTGCGATGCGGGTTACGACGTGTCACTGGAGACGAGTGGCGCGCTGGATATCGCCGGGGTCGATCCGCGCGTGACGGTCGTCATGGATATCAAGACGCCCGCATCGGGCGAGAGCGACAAGAATCGCTGGGAGAACCTGGCGCTGCTGAAACCCGACGACCAGCTCAAATTCGTCATTGCCGATCGACCGGACTACGAGTGGTCGCGCCAGGTGCTCGCCGAGCGCGAGTTGGTCGATCGTTGTGCCGTGCTGTTTTCGCCGGTCTGGGGCGGTGGGCTTGCGCGGCAACTGGCGGAATGGGTACTGGAAGACAAACTGAACGTCCGCTTCCAGATCCAGTTGCACAAGGTTTTATGGGGCGACGAGCCCGGTCACTGACCAGCAAGCGACAACGGACTTGAGGGCATCGAATTGACGAAGGCTGTGGTTTTACTGTCGGGCGGCATGGACTCCGCGACCTGCCTCGCCATCGCGCGGGCGGAAGGCTTTGCGTGCTACGCGTTGAGTTTCGACTACGGTCAGCGCCATACGGCGGAGTTGGGGGCCGCCGTCGCGATAGCGGGATCGGTCGGCGTATCAGCTCACAAGTTACTGCGGATGGATCTCGGCACGATCGGTGGTTCTGCATTGACCGACGACCGCATTGCCGTGCCGGAGATGGCCAGCGAAGATATTCCGATCACCTACGTACCAGCCCGGAATACCGTGTTCCTGTCGTTCGCGCTCGGTTGGGCCGAGGTGCTCGACGCCGACCGAATCTACGTTGGTATCAACGCGGTCGATTACTCCGGTTACCCGGATTGTCGCCCCGAGTATATCGAAGCATTTCAGAGTCTTGCCGACCTCGCGACGAAACGCAGCGTCGAGGGAAACCGAATCCGTATCGAGACGCCCCTGATCCACCTGAGTAAGGCTGACATCATCCGTCGCGGCAAGGAACTCGGCCTCGACTATAGCCGGACGGTATCCTGCTACCAGGCCGACGAGGACGGGCGTGCCTGCGGCGTCTGTGACGCCTGTCGGCTGCGGCGGGCGGGGTTCGAGGAGGCCGGGGTCCCCGATCCAACCCGGTACCAAACGGGTTGATGATAAATGCTCCGCGCATCTTGCCGGGGGAGCCGGGCAGCGGCTACAATCCTGCCGGTCCGACGCGCCTGTCGCCGGAATCCCCAGAAGGTTTTACTCCTTGGGCCGTTAGCTCAGTTGGTAGAGCAGTTGGCTTTTAACCAATTGGTCGTAGGTTCGAATCCTACACGGCCCACCATTTTCTATTGCCAAAGCCACTCATCAGGTAGATCCTGCTCTCTTTGGTTTACGAAACGCAGTCGCTATCAATTCGTCAATTCAGAAGGAGAATGCATGAGCCATCTCTATGATTTCGAGGTACAGCTCAACAACGGGGAAATCCTCAAGTTGGCCGATCTGAAAGGCCGGAAGGTCTTGCTCGTAAACACCGCCAGCAAATGTGGCTTTACGCCGCAGTATTCGGGGCTGCAAAAACTTTCAGACGAGCAGGCGGAGAGCCTGGTTGTCCTCGGCTTCCCCTGCAATCAATTTGGCGGGCAGGAGCCAGGTTCCGACGAGGAGATTCAGTCCTTTTGCGAGCTGAACTACGATGTCGGATTTCCGTTGTCGGTCAAGGTCGACGTCAACGGTG
>JBLYYV010000177.1:0-7107 GCA_048550095.1 Gammaproteobacteria bacterium | reverse complement strand
GCCGATCCTGCGTAATTGACAGGCCGCGGGGCGGCGTCACCCGGAACGGCCCGGTTTCGATCGCCGTTTTATGCGCGCCCGAATTCGCCGCGCCGGTCGCGACCCGCGCGGCGACGCCGCCGCCGGCAGCCAGCAGGTCGCGGCGGGAGACGGTTTCATTGGGCTGCTTCTTATCGTTCGACATGATGTTTCCCCTGGTTCGACCGGGCGCTGTGCCTGCGGCCCGGTGCAATAAATTGGCGGATCAGGTCTGGAGTAACACGACACCGTCGGTGCCGATCTGCCAGCCGGTGACTGGATTGTAGTGGTATTCGAACGGGCCCTGCGGCGTTCCGCGCGCGGCCTCCAGTTGCGCGCGCGTTGGCTGGATATAGCCCGTCTCGTCGCGCGCGCGACTCAGGATCGTCGTTGCCCGGCCATCCCAGTTCCACAAGTGCCGAAACCGCGTGTGCGCTTTCGACATGACCGGCTCCTGGCGCGCCGCCGGCGTCCATGTCTTGCCGGCATCCGTGCTGACGTCCACGCCCGTGATGCGACCACGCCCGGTCCACGCGAGGCCGCGGATCTCGATCCAGCCGGGTTCGATCGAGACCGGGTAGGCCGGGAACGTGATCAGCGAGCGCGCGTCCATGACGAAACTGAATTGCCGAATCTTGCCGTCCTTCAGCGAATCGGAATACTTCGAGGTTTCCTCGCGCGTCTGGAACGGACCATCGGACAACTCGATGCGCCGCAGCCACTTGACGCTGGTGTTGCCTTCCCAGCCCGGCAGCAGCAGTCGCGCCGGGTAGCCTTGTGCGGGACGTATCGCTTCGCCGTTCTGCGCGTAGGCGATCAGCGCGTCGTCGTACGCCTTGCTGACCGGGATGCTGCGCGTCATGACGGCGGCGTCCGATCCTTCCGCCAGAAACCAGCTGGCTTTCGGCTTGATGCCGACTTCGCGGAACAGCGTCGCGAGCGACACGCCGGTCCACTCGCTCTGGCTAGTCAGGCCGGCCAGGCTCTGCGGCGTCGTCTTGCCTTTCGCCCACATCGACAGGTTGCCTGAGCATTCGATGAAACAGATGCGCGTCGTCGCGGGGAAGCGTTTCAGCTCGGCCAGCGAGAATTTCAGCGGTCGCTCGACCATGCCGTGTATCAGCAGTTCATAACGGTCGGGATCGATCGTCGGGATGCCGGCATGATGACGCTCGAAGTGCAGGTCGGCCGGCGTGATCGTGCCGTGCAGATCCTGCAGCGGCGTGAAGCTGACGGCGCCGCCGAACGCGCGGCGCGTCGGTTGTTCGAACGCCGAGCGCGCGCCGAGTGGACCCGCCGGCGCGCCCGGTACCTTCGTCGGATCGGTCGGGACGTCCGCGGTGGTAGCGGCCACCTGGACATTCTCGCCCGATGCCGTGCGGACGAACGCGACGCCACCGGCAACCGCGAGCAGATCGCGGCGGCTCAATTTGTTATCGCCGTGCTTCATCGAACCTCCGGCCCGCCGCGGCGATTGTCCGGTACGAAGTGCTTGCGAGCGGGCATGTCGATATCCGGCAGCGTGTCGCGGGTAACGTCATCGTCGATCGCGACGATGTCATTCAAGTAAAGAACATAGGCGGTCAGCGCATACACCTCGTCATCCGACAGGCTGCCGGGTTCGGGAGAGGGCATCGCGCGGCGGATATAATCGAATAACGTCGTTGCGTATGGCCAGTGATTGCCGACGGTCCGGTACTTGTCTTCACCCGCGAGCTTGTCGCGCCCCAGCTTGCCGTCGATCCCATGACAGGCGGCGCACTTGTCGACGTAGATCGCCTCGCCACCGCGTGCGGTCCCGTTACCGTTTGGTAGTCCGGCACCATCAGGGCCGATATCGATATCCCAGCGCGCGATGTCTTCCCCGCTCGCCGGGCGGCCGATCGACAGCGTCAGCGTGTCCGCGCTGCACGCCGCACCTGGCGCTGCGAAGAAGAGGGTCGTGGCGACCAGAGAACGGGCGATGACACCCGATAGGTCGAGCAGCGGATAACGGGCAACGAGAGTCATCGTTCGCTGTGCCATGTCATACACAGGCCTTGAGCGAGATCTTTCGGTTGGCATCGAACGTCACTCGTCGAAGCCCTCACTCACGTCTTCGAGTTCGTCGGCGTCGGTGACGACGATGCGACCGCGCCCGAGCTCGACCGCACCGGAGCGTTTCCATTGCTGCAGGTACTGGTTGACGATCTGCCGTGAAACGCCGAGGAAGTTCGCGAGTTCGGCCTGTGAGATCCGCAGCTCCACGCCGTGCGCATGCGCTTTGCCGCTCAACCTGGACATCGTCAGCAGGCGCTTGGCCAGGCGCGCGGGTACCGGCAGCAATGCAGAGTCTTCCGCCATGCTGCTGGTCCAGCGAATGCGCTCGCAGACGAGTTCCAGCAGCTGAATCGTGAGCGTCGGCTCACGTTTCAATAACTCGTGAAAGTGGTTGCGCTGGATGACGACCAGTTCGCTCTTCGCCGCCGTCGTCGCGTTTGCGGTGCGCGGCTGCCCGTCGAGCAACGCGATCTCGCCGAACAGCGTGCCGGGTTCCTGCAGGTTCAGCGAAATTTCCTTGCCGTCCGCGCCGCTGGCGCTGATCAACACCTTGCCTGAGACCACGCCGTACAGCGCATCTCCGGGATCGCCCTGCATGAAGATGGACTGACCCTTCGGAAATGATCGCACATGCGCCAGCGAGACCACTTGCGCGAAGGATTCGTCGGGCAGGGCGGCGAATAGCGCGTTGCCGCGCAACAGTTCCTCGGGGGCCAGGCGAGTCATGTCCCTAGATTCCGGTTACCTGTCAGTTGTGTCAACCCTTTGACAGAACGAGACGGCCGTTTCGCCGAATCTATAGCTGTGCCGGGAAGGCCGGCACGAACCACCAAGGAGATCGAGATGAACACGTTTAATCGCAAGAGCACCTGGTCCGACAAGTTCGAGTCTGTTTGCACGACCGTCACGTTTTTCGTGATCTGCGTTGCCAGCCCGGCCTACGGCGTCTGGTCACTGAACGACCTGCCGGTATTGTGAAGTGAGGCCGACAAACTGCCGCGGGGCGGGGAGAACGCAAGGAAGTCTCCTGAGCTGCGGCGAACGAACCGGCAGACCGAAACGGCGCCCGATGCGAAAGCTCCGGCGCCGTTTTCTTTGCGCGAAAAAAGAGCCTGTCAGTCTTGTTTAAGGGCAAACGCGACGATCGCGTCGCCGTTCCTGGTTTCCGCCAACGAGTTGCCACCCGCCGCGATGACGACAAACTGTCGTCCGTCGATCTCATACGTCATCGGTACGGCCATGCCGGGCGCCGGCAGGTCGTGTTTCCACAGTCGCTCGCCCGTCTCGACGTCGTATGCACGAATGTGATGATCGAGGCCGGCCGCCATGAACACGAGGCCGCCGCCGGTCACCATCGGTCCGCCGATCAGCGGCGATCCCCAATCCAGGGATTCCGGCACCGTGACGCCCCAGCGCCGGGACTGGCCTGCCGCAATCCGCCAGCGCGTCTTGCCGGTATCCATGTCGATGGCCGTTAACTCGCCCCACGGCGGGGACGTGCATGGGATGCCGAGCGGCGAAACGAACGGTCGTATTTGCGTCCAGTAGGGCGTCCCGGCAATCGGTTGTATCCGGTTCGAGTAGTCCATCGAGGGTTCGGGTTCCTGTTCGGGCACGAACAGCTTTACGCGCGTCGCCAGGTTGTCGGCCCGCGCGATCACGAGGTTGTGTACCGGGTCGAAAGCGATGCCGCCCCAGTTGCCGCCGCCGCGAATCGACGGAAACATGATGCTGCCCCGGCGGCTCGCGGGCGTATAGATGCCGTCGTAGCGACTCTTGTCGAGAATCTCGCGACACGCCCCGCGGTCCCAGGGCGTCAACCCGAACATGTCTTCGGCCGAGAGTTCCCGGCGCGCGAAGCGATCGATGCCGGGGCTCGTTGGCTGCGTCGGCGCGCTCCGTTCGCCGACGATGTCCGACGCGGGCGCCGGCATCGAGTCGATCGGAAAGACCGGCGTGCCTGTCTCGCGCTCGAAGACGAACAATTCCCCGAGCTTCGTTTGCTGAATTGCGACGTCGACCGGCTCGCCATCCTTGACGATCGTGACGAGCAACGGATGGCCGGGCAGGTCATAGTCGAACAGGTCGTGACGGATCAACTGATGATGCCAGCGTACGCGCCCCGTCCACGCGTCGACGGCCACGGTCGCATCCGTCAGTGTGTCGTCGCCGTTACGAAACGCGCCGTAGTAGTCGGTCGACAGCGACGTCGTCGGCAGGAACACGAGACCGCGCTCGGTATCGACGCTGATCGTCGACCAGACGTTGCCGCCGCCGACCCGGTCGCGCAGCCGCTTCGAGATCGGGTTGAATTCCCACCGCAGCTCGCCGGTGCGCGCGTCGAATGCGCGCACGATGCCGGCCTTCGAATTTGGAATCGTATCCTGGACGACCGATCCGACGACGACCAGGTCGCCGACGACGGCCGGCGGCGAGCTGACGATCAGAAAACCTTCCCCGTAATTCTCGTAGTCGGTATGCGACGCGTAGCCGGGGTGGCCGATCGCCGCGCCGAAGTCGCGACAGGCCAGGCCCGTGTCTGCGTCGATCGCGTAAACGTGCCCGCGGCTGTCGCCCTTGAAGATTCGCCGGGCGCAGGGTGCGTTGCGATCGGCTGTGGCGTCGGCCCAGTAAGCCACGCCGCGACAATAGACGTGCATCAGCGGTTCGTCGAGCAGCGGCTCCCCGGTATCCGGCTGCGGCGCATCGGGGTCGAAGGCCCATTTCTCTGCGCCGGTCGCGCCATCGAGCGCGAACACGCGGTTCAGGGGCGTGCAGTAATAGAGCGTGTCGTTGGTGAAGATCGGCGTGACCTCCAGCGACGTGCCGGCGAACCCGGTCCCGTGCCGGACATCGCCCGAACGATGCGTCCATGCACGGGTCAGCCGGTCGACATTCGATCGGTCGATTTGAGCGAGCGGCGAGAACTGGCTGCCGCCTGGGTCGCGTCCGAATGCCGGCCATTCGCCTGTCGCGTCTTCGGCCCAGGCGCTCGGCAACAACAGTAGTAGTGCGGCCGCCGTCGCAACGTGTCGCCGCGGGCCGGCATTCTTCGCGGTCGTATCAATAGAGCGTCTTAAGGTCGCGGTTCGCAACGGTCAGAACTTGATGACGGGCGGCACGTTGGCGAAGGTCCAGACGTCGAACGGCACGATCTTGCTCGAGAACGGGTCGGAGAAGAGCTGGTCGATCAGCCACCGCCGGCGCATGTCGTCCTGCGCGACGGCATCCGCTGAGGTGAACGGATCGTCCGCACGATCGTCCGCGATGTCCATGTAGGTGCCGACGAACGCGTCGAACAGCCCGGCGATAAAGCGAATGCTGGCTTCCGGGTCATCACGATAGACCGGTGGGCCATAGAAGCTGACGCCGGAGCACGCCGGTTGACGCCGGAACTCCGCGATCGTGTCGTGCGTACCCTTACAGATTAGTTGGCGATACAACGCCGGATCCTTGTCGTGTTTAGCGAAATACTCGTCGGTGATGCGCTTCAGTAACGCGAGGTCTTCATCGACTTTCGTGCCCGGCATGACGCCGAGCCAGCCGCCGGTGCCGACCTTGCCGTCCTCGAACATCTGCAGCACGATCGTTGCGTGCAGCATGCCGACCAGCGGCGTCCTGGGATGCATATCGAGCGAATAGAACCGGCTCCAGGTCAGGACGCCAGCGCCGCGTCCGGGCGACAGCTTCTTGCCGATCGCCAGCATCCGTCCGGCTTTCTCCATGGTCTCGCCGCGAGCGACGCGCAGTTCGAAGTCGGAATACTCCGTCGATGCCTGCCGGTCCTCGAATTCGATACCGCCGTTCATCGTTGCGACCCGACCGAAGTACTTCGCATCCATGTCTGCGACGAAGTCATTCATGAATCCTCGCAGGCGCGCGCGGTCTTCGGCCGAGACGGTCACGGACGAACCACCGTGCGCGCCGCCGAAAGCCGGATTCGACAGCGGTATGGTGAGGATCAGTGCACCGGCCGCAAGAACAACTCGGACTAAATTTGAACGCATGGTCGATCTCCTGTGGAAAGCAGATGCTGCGATGAATAACAACTCAGCCTATCGCTACACGCAAGACCCGCGGGTGCCGCAACGGCCTACCAGTCGTTGAATTCGCGCAGGTACGTGGCGAGTACTCGGATCTCTTCGGTCGATAACCGATCACCGAAGGCCGGCATGCTCATGACATTATTACCGCCGTCCCGAATCGTAGCGACGAGCGAGGCCTGGTCCTTGCCGTAGAGGCCCTTGAACTTGTACTCAGGCACATGGCATGCGGCGCAGTTGTCGGCGAACAGCCGGGCGCCGCGGGAAGCGTCCTCCGACATTGGCGTGCTGCCGCCCGTGTCCTGCGCGATGCCGGGATCATCGGTGGCTTCCGATTCGATGCGGCCTTTCGCGACGCGAAAGCCCATGTTCGTCGCCCGGCCGGATCTCGGTCGGCCCGCGCGAACGGTCGTGCTGGAGCGCTCGACGCGATTCAGATATGAGCCGCTGCGAATGACGCCGAACTGGCAGGGCGCGTCGTCCAGCCAGGCACTGCCGTCCGTCGGCGCGCCACGGTAGTCCTTGTGAATACAGTCCGCGACCCATTCCCACGCATTGCCCAGCATGTCGTGCAGGCCCAGGCCATTGGGCTCGTAACTGCCGACCGGCGCGGAGTGAGTCACGCCGTCGTCGCAGGGGAACCCGTCTGCTTCGTCCGATTCCGCCTGGCGCTTGCTGATCGCGTCGGCGCCGGGGCTGCGCACGTTCGCGAACGCGCATGCTTGCGCCGGGTCGTCGCCCCAGTGATACGGCGTCGTCGCGCCGGCGCGCGCAGCGAATTCCCATTCGGCTTCGGTGGGCAGGCGATAGGGTTCGCCGGTCTTCGCGGTGAGCCAGCCGGCGTATGCCTGCGCGTCGAAGAACGACACGCAGGTCACGGGCGCATCATGTGCCTGCGCGAATCCCGGGTCGTCCCAATCGACGTCGGCGCTGATCTTGAAGCCCTTGCTGGTGCCGAACTCCATGCAGCCATCGACATTCTCGTGGCCCGTTGCGGTGACGAAGG
>JBLYYV010000176.1:0-7007 GCA_048550095.1 Gammaproteobacteria bacterium | reverse complement strand
TCGAACCTGAACCGGTTGACCGAGGCCTGGGGCGTGTCGACCTCGACCGATCAGTACGTCGCGGATGAGAAATTCGCGTTGACGATCTCGGGCATGGACGGACGCCCGATGCGCCATATCGGCCTGCTCGGCGTCGACGCGACCGGCATCGATGCGGAAGACATCGTGACGGGCAACCTGCGCAACCTGAACTTCGGCTATCCGGGTTTGATCACCGTAACGGAGGATGCGCCCGCCGACGTCACGCCGCTGATCGAGTCGAGCGACATCGCCGCGGCGATGCCGACCGGCGCCCTCGCATTCATGCGCGACCCGGAGGCCTTGCGCGACGGCTTCACGCCGACCGGCGAGCGCTTCGTCATCGCGGCGCGGATCAGCGGCGACGTGCCGAGCGCATTCGCAGACGGGCCGCCTGAAGGCATCGATAACACCGATCATCTCGCTGCATCCGCGCAGCCGATCAATGTGTTGCTGATCGCCGACGCGGACTTCCTCGCGGACCGCCTGTGGGCGCAGGTGCAGAGCTTCTTCGGCCAGCGGATCGCCACGCCGTTCGCCGGCAACGGCGACCTCGTCGCCAATTCGCTGGAAAACCTGAGCGGCAGCGGCAACCTGATCAGCATCCGCGGCCGCGCCACGTTTACGCGACCGTTCACGAAGGTGGAAGAGCTGCGCCGCGAGGCCGAGAACCGCTTCCGTGACACGGAACAGCGCCTGCAGCAGGAACTCAGCGACACCGAGGCCAAGCTCGCCGAGCTCCAGGCCAGCCGCGAGGACAGCTCGGCGCTGATCCTGACCGGCGAGCAGGAAGCCGAACTCGAGCGATTCCAGCAGGAGCGCCTGCGCATCCGCAAGGAACTGCGGCAGGTGCAGCGCGATCTCGACAAGCAGATCGAGGATCTCGGCACGCGCCTGAAAGTCATCAATATCGGCCTCGTGCCGGCGATCATCACGCTGATCAGCATCGTACTGCTGATTATTCGCCGGCAACGTCGATCGACACCGGCCTGACCGAGCGCCCACATGAGAAGTCGAAGTTTCCTCATCCTGTTCACGGCGGTCCTGATCATGATCGCCCTGCTCTATACGCAACCGAACGACCCGTGGCAGGGCCAGCAACAACTGATACTGCCCGGGCTGTCGAAGGTCCTGAACGACGTCGAGCGAGTGACGGTGATCGGCGCCGGCAACGAACCGATCGCGACGCTGGTGCGCGGCGACGATTACTGGATGGTCGAAGAGCGCGAGGGCTACCGTGCCGACGTCGGGCGCATTCGCCGCAACCTGATCGCACTGGGCAATGCGAAGGTCGTCGAACTCAAGACCACCGACCCCGCGCTGCATGCACGACTCGGCGTCGAGGACCTCGCGAGTCCGGATGCCGCCGGCAAGCAGTTCATCGTCGACGCGCCCGGCGAAACCTTCAACCTGATCGTCGGGAATACCGGGGTACGCGGCGGCATGGCGTACGTGCGACGCCCGAATGCGGCGCAATCGTTTCTCGTATCCGCCGATCTGGATCCCGGCGAAACCACGAACGACTGGCTAAGCCGCAAGGTGCTCGACATCGATGCGACCCGGATCTATGCCGTGACGATCTCGCATGAAGACGGCGAAGTGCTGCGCGTCGAGAAGGCCGCGCCGGATGCATCGGGGTATACACTGGTCGACATACCCGCAGGCCGGGAGCTGCAGTACGCGACGATTCTGGATGCGTTGCCGCAGCTGCTGACGGACTTGCAGATGGACGACGTCGGGAAGGGAGAGCCGTCGCCGGATGGGGGTCTACTGTCGTCGACCCGGTTCGAAACCTTTGACGGCCTGGTCATCGACGTCGATGTCGTCGAGACGCCCGATGGCCGACGGGCCGCGATCAGCGCGAGCGCGGACGAAAGCCTCGCTGCCAGGTTCGCCCCGGCGGACGGTGCGGACGTCGGCACGGGGGACCGGATTTCATTCGCGGCGGTCACCGACGAGGCCGACGATCTGAACGCGCAGCTCGACGGCTGGCTCTATACGCTGCCCAGCTTCAAGCTCGACCAGCTGGCCAGGCGCACCGACGATCTGCTGAAGCCACTCGAATAGGCGCGACAGGCGCCGGCGCCCGGTGCGAGAATACCGGGCATGATCTCAGACTACCTGTACCGGATTCTCAAGGCGCGCGTCTATGACGTCGCGATAGAAACGCCGCTCGAACCCGCGCCACGTCTGTCGAAGCGCTTCGGGAACATGGTGCTGTTTAAACGTGAAGACCTGCAGCCGGTGTTCTCGTTCAAGCTGCGCGGCGCGTACAACAAGCTGATCCAGATCCCGCAGGACGACCTCGCGCGCGGTGTCATCTGCGCCTCCGCCGGCAACCATGCACAAGGCGTGGCGCTGGCGGCGAAGGAACTCGGCGTGCGGTCGGTCGTCGTCATGCCGGAGTCCACGCCGACGATCAAGATCAAGGCCGTCGAAACGCTCGGCGGCAAGGTCATACTCGACGGTGCGACCTATGACGATGCATATGCGCGGGCCGTCGAGCTCGCGAAGAACGACGACCTCGTGTTCATCCATCCGTTCGATGACCCCGAGGTCATCGCCGGGCAGGGCACGATCGGCATGGAGATACACCGGCAACAGAAAGGCAAAGTCGATGCGGTGTTCGTGCCGGTCGGCGGCGGCGGCCTGATCGCCGGCATCGCGATGTATATCAAGGCCCTGAGCCCGGAGACGAAGATCATCGGCGTCGAGCCCCAGGACTCCGCGAGCATGACCGCGGCACTGGAGGCCGGCAAGCCGGTAACGCTCAGCGAAGTCGGGTCCTTCGCCGACGGCGTGGCCGTCCGCCGCGTCGGCGACGAGACTTTCCGCATCTGCAAGGAACACGTCGACGAGATCGTGCTAGTCGACAACGATGAGATCTGCGCTGCGATCCAGGACATCTTCGAGGACACCCGCGCGATCGTCGAACCCGCCGGCGCGCTCGCGGTCGCCGGCATGAAACGCTACGTCGACACGACCGGCGTCAAGGACCAGACGCTGGTCACCGTCAACTGCGGCGCGAACATCAACTTCGACCGGCTGCGCCACATCGCCGAGCGCGCGGCCCTCGGCGAGCAACGTGAGGCGCTGCTGGCGGTCGAAATCCCGGAGCAACCTGGCAGCTTCGTCGCGTTCTGTGAGGCGATTGGCCAACGTAACCTGACGGAGTTCAACTATCGCTATCACGACAAGAAGACGGCACGCATTTTTGTCGGCATCGAGCTGGCCAGGGGCCGTGACGAGAAGAACGAGATCGTGGAGCGCCTGAAGAAACAGGGTTATCCGGTCATCGACATTACGGACAACGAGATGGCCAAGTTGCACATTCGGCACATGGTCGGCGGGTATGCCGGTGCTATCGACGATGAGCGCCTGTATCGTTTCGAGTTCCCGGAGCGCCGCGGCGCGTTACTGGCATTCCTGAAAGCCATCGGTCATCGCTGGAACATCAGCCTGTTTCACTACCGGAATCACGGCTCGGACTACGGCCGGGTGCTCGCCGGCGTGCAGGTGCCGGAGTCCGAACGGGACGAGTTCGACGAGCACCTGCGAGATCTCGGCTACCCGTTCGAAGAGGAGAGCGACAACCCGGCCTACAAAATGTTTCTCGCCGAGTAGTGAGAACGGGGTAAGAGACCTGACATGAGTGACCCGGAATCCGTATTACTCTGCGAGAAGAACGACGGCATCGCGACGCTGACGCTGAACCGACCGCGCCAGAGAAACGCGCTGTCACTGCAGTTGATGAGCGATCTCGTCGATCGGCTCGCCGAGATCGCGGCAGACGACGATGTCAGAGTGGTCGTGATTCGTGGCAACGGGCCCGGTTTCTGCGCCGGCCATGATCTTAAGGAGATGCGCGCGGATCCGCGCGAAGCGGCGCATCAGAAGACGTTCGCCAAGTGCGTGGAACTGATGACCAGCATCGTCAAACTGCCGCAACCGGTCATCGCCCGGGTACACGGCATCGCCACGGCGGCCGGGTGCCAGCTCGTCGCGACCTGCGATCTCGCCGTGGCAGCGGACGACGCGCGTTTTGCGACACCTAGCGTCAATATCGGGCTGTTCTGCTCGACGCCGATGGTCGCGCTGAGTCGCAACGTCGGGCGCAAGCGGGCGATGGAAATGCTCTTGACCGGGGACATGATCGACGCGGCGACCGCGCATCGGTTCGGCCTCGTCAACGACGTGGCCCAGCCGGACGCGCTGGACGACGCGGTTCAGGCGCTCGCAGCGAAGATCAGCAGCAAGTCACCGCTGACCCTGCGCATCGGCAAGGAGGCCTTCTACCGGCAGCTCGAGACAGGCATTGACGATGCCTACGAGTACACGGGTGCCGTCATGGTCAGGAACATGCTGACCGACGATGCCGCGGAGGGCATCGATGCCTTCATCGAGAAGCGTCAACCCGTCTGGAAAGGCAGCTGATCGCAGGGCGCCCCTCAGCATGTAGCCTAGCGGACCCGCGCGAATTCGCTGGTCTGGATCCTTACCTGCAGCAGCCGCAGACGGGCGATTCCAGCCTAGCCGTAATAGTCGCGGCGCAACGACTCGATTAAAGCGTTTGCGTCTTTTTCGGCCACGCCCATATGGCTGAGCACCACTTCGCCCATTTGCAGGCTCGCCTCGAGCATCTCGGAGAAAGCCGCCGTAGCGCCGGCCTGCAACAGATCGTCGCAATGCCGTCGATCGCGGCCACGGGCGTAGATGGCAACGCTCGGATATTGCTGCCGCAGGATGCGGACCAGCCGAACGGCCGGAGCGGCTTCATCCAGCGTGCATGCGACGACGGCCGCATTGTCGGCGTCGGCCGCCTTGAGCACGTCGACCTGACGCGCGTCGCCGAAAAAGACCGAGAGGCCTTCTCGCCTGCCCGCCGCGACCCGATCCGCATCGATATCGATAGCGACATACGGTACTTTCGCGGACTCCAGGATCCTTGCCATTCTCGCTCCGACTCGCCCGAAACCGGCAATGACGACATGAGCCTGCTGCTCATCGATGTGCTCGGTGCTGACATCATGCTGATCGGTAGCATCCTGACGGCGCCGGTTGAGGTAGTCACCGAAGTTCACCATCAGCGGCGTCGCCACCATACTCAACGCGACGAGCAACAGGAGAAACGTAAAAAGATCCTGCGACAACAGGCCAGTGCTTGCCGCCACCCCGAAAATAATGAATCCGAATTCTCCGCTCTGCGCCAGAAGCAGAGACACGCTTGTTGCATCACGCGTTTCGACACCCATGAGCCGGCAAATGCCCCACAGGATCCCGGCTTTAACCGTCAGCAGCAAGAGCACCAACCCGATGATGATGCCGCCCTGCTCACCCATGAGTCCGAAGTCGATGGACATCCCGACACCCATGAAGAACAGGCCCAGCAGAATGCCGCGAAATGGCTTGATATCGGCAATGACCTGGTGACGATACTGAGAGTCGGCCAACATCAGTCCGGCGAGAAACGCACCCAGCGCCAGCGACAGACCCGCCTGTTCCATTACCCAGGCCGTGCCCAGCACAGCGAAGATCGCCGCCGCCGTGAACACCTCGGCAGTCCGGCTCCTCGCCACGAGTCGCAAAGCCGGCGAGAGCAGAAATCGACCAAACAGAATCACGGCCGCCATCACGAGGACGGCTTCCAGAATCGCGAATTCGATGCCCTGCAGCAAGGGCGTATCGGCGGCGATAAGCGAAACGAGGGCGAGCAGCGGTACGACCGCGAGGTCTTGAAACAGCAGTACCGAAAGCGCCGTCCGACCATGACGCGACCCCAAATCACGACGCTCGCTCAAAACGTGGAGTCCGAAAGCAGTTGACGACAGTGCCAGCCCGAACCCGATGATCACGGCAGTCGTGAGCGACTGACCGAACAACATCGCCAATCCACAGATCGCAAGACCCGTCATCAAGACCTGCGAACCACCGATGCCGATCAAGCCTCGCCGCAGGCTCCACAGGCGCCTTGGTTTCAACTCGATGCCGACGATGAAGAGCAGGAACAGGACCCCGAGTTCCGCAATGTTGCGGATTTCCTCGATTTGATTGATAAATCCGAGTCCCCACGGACCGACGACCGCCCCGGCGACGAGGTACCCGGGCACCGACCCGAGACCCAGCCGCTGCGAGACCGGTATGGCGACCACCGCCGCCGCCAGCAGAATCAGGATGTCTGCAAGGTGATGAGTTTCGGGCATGTGGTTCCCATAATCGCGTGCAGCCTGACTATCTTAGTCTAAACGAAGGCAACCATTGCGGTAGCCGCGCGACCGGAGTAACTTTGGTATGAAAGGCCAGCCCGATGACGCAACCTCAGGCAGGCCGGAATAACAATTCGGAAGAAAAGCAACTTGTCCGTCACACGGGATCGCAACCGTGCGAAGGGCCTAAGGGGAGTCTGCTATGAGGGAAGTGTTTTCACGCATATCTATTGCGTGCGTTGCGCTATTGACGACGTCAGTCACGTGGGCGGCGCCCGTTGTGGTGTTAGATGGCACAACGGCGACCGATATTCTGGGCCTGAACGTGAGCGGGTCTGTTTACGATGTAGCGTTTGAAGTCGATACGTTCAGCAATTTGAACACCGTCAGCAATTTTCCGTTTCTGGGTGATCAGACGACAGCAGAGAATGCTCTTGATGCCATTATCAACGAGCTGAACCTCGCAGGCGCCGAGAAAGCGGGAGAATCCGCCTTAGACGGCGATTTCAACGTTCTCGTGCCCTACGGGGTAAGCGGCTCGACGTCGCTCAATGCATGGGGCAAGCGGGAGCCACCGGCCACGGTTTGGTCTGACCAGGGCACCTTGAACTGGAACATCAACGGCGTTCAGGTATTCGCAACTTTTACTTCGGTCCCGATCCCGGCAGCAGCATGGCTGTTCGGCTCGGCACTCGGACTACTCGGCTGGATGCGGCGCAGAACGAAGTAGCGTTTGTCCTCTTACTTAGAATCAGAAACCCGCTTCGTGGCGGGTTTCCTTTTGGC
>JBLYYV010000175.1:0-4133 GCA_048550095.1 Gammaproteobacteria bacterium | reverse complement strand
GGGGCGCGCTGCGTCTGGGGTCAGAGTAAGAATCGGCCACTATGCGGCCGATTCTTACTCTGACCCCAATTATCGACCCCAATTATCTCTTCCCGAATGAACATGACGACCTCCGTAAAAATTCGTCGTGCCGCCGCGGCCATCCGCGCGGGCGGCGTCGTGGCCTATCCCACCGAGGCCGTGTACGGGCTCGGCTGCGACCCCGACGACGCCGACGCCGTGCAGCGGATCCTGGCGCTGAAGCGACGCCCGGAATCCGCAGGCGTTATCCTGATCGCGGCGGACGTCGCGCAATTGTCCGGGTGGATCGCACCGACACGAGCTGAGGCAGAGCGGCTGGCCGCCGGAGACGAAGGCGTGACCTGGGTCGTCACGGCAGGGGCGGGCGCGCCGACCTGGATTACCGGAGGCCGCGACACCATCGCCGTGCGCATCACTCAACACCCCGTTGCGGCGGCGCTATGCCGCAGCGCAGGGATGCCAATCGTCTCCACCAGCGCCAATCGCAGCGGCAAACCGCCCGCGCGTGACGCCCTGAGCGTGCGCCTCGCCCTCGGCGCCGAGGTCGACTGCGTGCTGAGCGCCCCGACGGGCGGAAAACAGCAGCCGTCGGAGATCCGCGACGCCCGCACGGGCGCAATCCTCCGCGCCGGCTGATTTCGGGCGATTAACACATCTGCTGTAAGAAGTTTCGGTAAACGTATATTTTTTAATACAATAAGCGGCCTGCGGCTCCCGGGCGTTCCGCAGCAGGCCACCCGGTCCACGCCCGTTGACAAGAATGAGAACGATGTCGGCGGACAGCACAATCGACAACAGCTACACGGCACGCAGCAGGCTTTCACGCTTGCTCGGCATCGTCGCGTGCTGCGTGTCTGTCGCACCCGTCGCGATGGCGGCTCCGGCGCTCGACACGAACGATCAGGCGATGTTCGAGGAGCGCGTCTACATCGTGCAGATGGAGGAACCGGCGGCGCTCAGTTACACCGGGCGACCGGGCGGCGTAGCGGCGACGCGGCCCCGTATCGGCGAGCGCTTCGACGCGCGGTCCGGCAACGTTCGCGCCTACTCGCGCGAACTGATAGATGCACACGACGCGGCGCTGCAATCGATCGGCGCGTACGACCGCAAACTCTACAGCTATCGTTACACGTTCAATGGTTTCGCCGCGCGCCTGACGCCGGTGCAGGCGCAGAAGCTTCACTCACGCAAGAATGTCCTGAACGTCTGGGAAGACTCGGTCCGTTATCTCTATACCAACGACAGCCCGATATTCCTGGGGCTGTTCGACGCAGGCGCCGGACTCATCACGGGCCAGGAGCTGAAGGGCGAGGACGTCGTCATCGGGATCATCGACAGCGGTATCGCCCCGGAGCACCCGAGCTTCGTCGACACGCGCGACGCCGACATGCCGCGCCTGTGTCGGTCGGACTGGGCCGAGAACTCGCTGCTCGGCGTGTGGCTGTGCCGACGATTCAAGAGCCGCGACGCCGTATCCACGTTCGATCCGCCTGCAGGCTGGAACGGTCGCTGCGAAAGCGGCGAGCAGTTCACCGAGGACCTGTGTAACAACAAGATTATCGGCGCGCGCTACTACATCGACGGGTTCCTGGAACGGTACGCGCTCGATGAGAATGAATTCATGTCGCCCCGCGATGCCGATGGTCATGGCACGCACATCGCTTCGACAGCGGCCGGCAACGAGGTCCGCGCGTCGCTGGCCGGCACGGACGTCGACCGTGTCGTCGGTATGGCGCCGCGCGCGCGGGTGGCCGTGTACAAGGCTTGCTGGCTGGAGCCCGGCCAGATTCGCGGCAGTTGCGCCACGTCCGATCTGCAGCGCGCGATCGAGGACGCGGTAGCCGACGGCGTCGACATCATCAACTACTCCGTCGGCAACACGGATATCAGCATCAGCGATCCGGACGACCTCGCGCTGCTGGCTGCGTCGGATGCCGGCGTGCTGAGCGTCGTCGCGGCCGGCAACGATGGTCCGAGCGCGGGCACTATCCTGTCGCCGTCGGGCGCGCCATGGGTGCTGACGGTCGGCGGTTCCAGCCGGACCGGCGACAAATTCGAGGAAGCGATACGCATCAACTCGCCGAGCAACGTCGCGGCGGATTATGCGTCCCGTGAAGCGAGCTTCACGCCGGCCCTTGTCGACGAGGGCCCGATCACCGTCGAGCTCGTGCTCGTGGACGACGGCGACGCCGGCGGCGGCACGACCTATGACGCCTGTCAGTCGATCGTGAACGCCAACGACCTGGACGGTCAGGTCGCGCTACTCCAGCGCGGCGGCTGCGACTTCCAGGACAAGGTGGCGAACGCCGAAGCGGCCGGGGCAATCGCCGCGGTCGTGTTCAACAACCAGGCCGACCTGATCATCATGTCGGGCACGCGCGGCTCGGTGACGATTCCGGCCGTGATGATCGGTCAGGCCGACGGACAGTTGCTGCTGACCGAACTACAGAACGACAACGTCGTGGAAATCACGCTCGACAAGACCTTGTTCCTGACGCAGTCGGACGACGGCAACGTCATGGGCAGCTTCTCGTCCCGCGGTCCGAACCTGACCGCGCCCGATATCCTGAAGCCCGACGTGACAGCGCCCGGTGTCAACATCCTCGCCGGCCAGACACCCGATGTCGCCAACGGCGTACGCAATGAAAACTTCCAGTACCTGACGGGTACGTCGATGTCCGTACCGCACGTCGCGGGCGTCGCCGCGCTGATCCGCGAGGCACATCCCGACTGGTCGCCGGCAGCGATCAAGTCGGCGCTGATGACGACGAGCCGGCAAAACATCTCGAAAAGCGACGGCACGACGCCCGCGGATCCGTTTGATTTCGGCGCGGGCCACATCGTGCCCAACAGCGCGATCGATCCGGGCCTGGTGTTCGAGGCCGTCAAGGAAGACTACGACGCGTTCACGTGCGGAACAAAGGAACCGCGGGTGACGGAAGAGCAATGCACGCAACTCGGCGATGCCGGCTTCCCCACTCGCGCCGCGGATCTGAACCTGCCATCGATCGCCGTCAGCGCTCTCGTCGCCGAGCAGACCGTGCGCCGGCGGGTAACGAACGTCGGGCCGGCCGGTCAATACACCGCGCAGATCACAGCGCCACCGGGCATCGACGTCGACGTCACGCCGTCGGTGTTGTCACTCGGCACCGGCGAGGTCGGTACCTTCGACGTGACGCTGTCGACCTCCAGTGCCGACCTGTACGAATGGCAGTTCGGTTCGCTGAGCTGGAACGACGCGACGCATGTCGTGCATACGCCCATCGCCGTACGGCCGGTGCCGTTCCTGGCGCCGGTCGAATCGATCGCGTCCGGGCGCAACGGGTCGCTGCAGTTCGACGTGCAATTCGGCTACACCGGCACGTACGAAACCGAGGTCGCCGGACTCGCGGCGCCGTTCATCCTGGAAGACATCACCGTCGCCGACGACCCGACCAACGGCTATGTCTTCGACCCGGATGCGGATAACCTCCCGGCGAGCGTGTGGCGCTCGAACCCGGCCCTCGTCGTCGCCGACGACGACCTCCTGCTGCGCGTCGCGCTGTTCAACGAAAACACCGCGGGTGAAGATGACCTCGACCTCTACGTCTACTACTGCCCCGGCCTCGTGTTCTGCTCACTGGTCGGAGTCAGCGGCGAGGACGATTCCGACGAGCAGGTCGACGTGCTGTTCCCGCTGGCCGGCGAATACATCATCGACGTGCACGGCTTCCAGACGGAGGCCGCGAGCACGACCTTCGACCTGTTCATCTGGACCGTCGGCCCGGGCGACAACCTCGGCAACCTGTCGGTGTCGACGCCGACTGAGGCCGTGAGCGGCGAGACCGGCACGATCTCGGTGAGCTGGGACGGGCTCGAGCGGCAGACGCATCTCGGCACGATCACACACAGCGACGGGGAAGAGCCGCTGGAGGTGACGGTGATTGAGGTGCGGAACTAAAGTTCGCGACGTAGCGGGGTCAGATCTTCAGATCTGACCCCTCGAGCGCCACCCCGGCAAAACTCAACTATTGCTCCTGTTGGGCCCCGCTCCCAAATACGGGGTTAGGTGCCAGAATCTGGTTTTTCTTGTAGCTTCGATTTAGCCCGGCTCCCAAATACGGGGTCAGATC
>JBLYYV010000174.1:0-4225 GCA_048550095.1 Gammaproteobacteria bacterium | reverse complement strand
TGCAGTGGCGAGGTGTGATCGAATCGGCGCGCGATGAGCGCAAGCGCATCGAACCGGGCCGATATATCGAGGTGCGCTATGAAGATTTTCTCGACGATCCGCACGCCTTTCTGACGAGCCTGTTCGCACGATGCGGACTACCGGACGCGCCGGCGGTTCACGAACACGTCGACAGTGGACCGCCGCTGAGCAGCATGAACCGCAAGTTCGAATCTGAACTGACTCCAAGCTACGTAAACAGGCTCACCGCGTCGATGCAACCCGTCATTGGTCAATTGAACTACGCGCCTCCGCCCAACGCATGAACCTGGCGGACTGTGACGAGAAATTAACATAACAATGCGAGGATGCGATTAGAGGCGAATTCCTCTTTAATAACAGTATGAAGGCGAACAAGGTATCCCGAGCAATGGCACTCGGCGCAGGTCTGCTGGCGGCCGGCGCTGCCGTAGTCGGCCGCGCCGAAATTCAGTTCGAGGATGACACCGTCGCCGCTGGCGTCAATTACACGGGCCCGAGTTTCGGGGTGTCGTGGGGCGACCTGAATGGCGACGGAGCGCCGGATGCATGGGCCGGCTCGCACTGGCAAGAGCCCATCGTCTACCTGAACCAGGGCGACGGGACATTCGTCACGGTAACCGATTTCGCTGGCGCCAACGGCGATAATCATGGTGCGGCGTGGGCGGACTTCGACAATGACGGTGACCAGGACGTTATCGTCCTAAACGGCGCGGCTTTCGGCTTTGGCAGCGACGCCAATCGCCTGCTCGTCAATGACAACGGCACGTTGTCGGACCAGGCCGTCACTTGGGGGATTGACTATGGCAAAGGTCGTGGTCGGACGCCGACGTGGCTCGACTGGAACAACGACGGCGAACTCGATGTGCTGCTGGCAAACTGGCGACGCTTCGATGCCGCTGCGCCCACGACGATATTCACCCGGCAGTCGGGCCTGTTCGCCCCGATCGATCCGTCATCCGAGTTCGAGAGTTTCGAGGACAACCAGTTCGGCCAGCTGACCTGGCTGAATTCGGGCAACCCGGGCATCGTCCTGCAC
Organism: Gammaproteobacteria bacterium; assembly: GCA_048550095.1. Classification (GTDB taxonomy): domain Bacteria; phylum Pseudomonadota; class Gammaproteobacteria; order Steroidobacterales; genus SMWD01. The sequence goes on along the minus strand of JBLYYV010000174.1, from coordinate 3,168 downwards.
GCGAGAGAGTACCCTGATCGAGTCTTCGAAATTACGCCTGGCGGAATCAGTGACGTCACGACAGCGGTCGGCTTTCCCGTCGTCGACAAGAACGTGCAGGATGTGATCATCGCGGATTTGGACACGGATGGCAGGCTCGACTACTTCCTCGTCCGGGCCGAAGAAACATCAGCACTCGAGGTGGACGAAGGCGGGTTGCGGGCGCACCTGGTCGCCACGACGGACCATCGCGGTTTCAGGTTCAGGGCCGGTACGAACGTCACATTCAAGTTCGATCCGGAATCGCGCGTAACACCAGCTTCCATTTTCATCGGTGCGGCGGGCATACACCCGATCAGCAACACCTTCCGGGCGTCGTTGCCGGATCCGGACTTCACAGGCCTGGCTCCTTATGTACCGGGCACGAGCAACGGCATCTATGTCGGGTACGATCCGGCGTCCGACGAGTGGACCGTAGTCATTAGCAAAGCCGGATTCTGGGCGCGCGACGTGCGGGTGACTTCGGGCCTGCCAATCCAGGTTCTCGAAACGATCGGTTTCGTGCCTGGCGACGGCGGCGTCGGCGATCTATTTTGGCGACAGACAGACTCCGGCATCGAAGATGTGACGATATCCGCGGGTCTCGACGTCGCCACACCCTGCTACTCTGGCGTCGCCGCAGATTTCGACAACGATACGGATCTGGATATCTATCTCGTCTGCCACAGCTGGGCGACCAACCGACCAAATGTGATTTACGAGAATCTGGGCGACGGGACTTTTCGCGCTGTCGCGAATGGCGGTGGAGCAAGTGGATCGACGATCGGGCGCGGTGATAGTGTGGCCGCGGCCGACATCGATGCGGACGGGCGAATTGACGTGTTCGTGACGAACGGTTTCGGTTCTTTCCCGTTCAACGAAGGTCCGAATGAGGTATTTCGAAATATCTCTCCCCCGCGCAACTGGCTCGCCGTCGATCTGGAAGGTGTGACGTCGAATCGCGATGGTATCGGCGCGCGTGTACTGCTATCTGCAAACGGCACGACGCAATTCCGGTTCCAGGATGGCGGTATGCACCGCTTCAGCCAGAATTCGAAGCGACTTCACTTCGGTCTCGACGATGCGGACCGCGTTGATTCGATTCGAGTCGAATGGCCGAGTGGGAACTCCCAAGTATTGCGCGATCTCGACGTCAATCAGACGCTCCGAATCCGCGAGTGTGGCGGTGTCGATGCCATCGAAGATACCTCGACCACGGACCGCGGCGAGCCAGTCGTGATTGCTGTCCTCGAAAATGACGGCTGCGCGACGAACACCCCGCTGCTGGTCACGATATCAAGACAGGCAGGCGCCGGCTCGGTGACCGTATCGAGCGCCGGCGACATAACCTATGCACCGACCGCCGATTTCGCGGGTGAGGACGAATTCGAGTACACGGTGACGGACCATGGCGGCACTTCGGATCGTTCGGTCGTGCGGATCCTCGTCAACGACCGACCGACCGCGGTCGACGACCAGGCTTCGGTCGACGCGGGTGAATCTATCACCGTCGACGTGATGTCCAACGACGAGGGCCTCAGCAATGAACCGATCGAATTACGTCTGCTGACCGTCACAACGTCGGGCCAGGCGTCGCTGAATGGTGCGCAACAATTGGTCTTCGTCGCCGATGGGGGCGCGACTGGTATCGCGACCGTTGTTTACGAAATCGAGGATGCCGATGGCGATGCTGACGCCGCCACCGTCACGATCGGAATAGCGGAAACGCCCGCGCCGCCGCCGGCGCGGGAGCCAGTTCCCGCGATGGCTGAACAGTCGTCCAGCAGCAGCGCGCTCGGGCCGTTAGCGATATTCGCGCTGCTGTGTCTGCGCCTCGTGCTTATGTTGCAATTGAGAAACAGGTCGCGGGACAGCGCACTGTAATGTGCTAGATTCCAACTCTAACGAAATCGAGCACGCGGATAACCGGAACGTCCGGAAAAACCGGACCGCGAAACAAGCTCGTCTGCATTGAAGGATACATAATGACAACTGGGGAACACATCCTGGTCACCGGCGGTGCTGGAATGATCGGCTCGAACCTCACCAAGCGACTGGTTGCGATGGGCTATCGCGTTAGCGTGGTCGACAACCTGTGGCGCGGTCGCAAGGAATATTTACTCGGCGACGATGGCAAACCGGTCATCGACATGCAACGGGACTTCCACGAGCTCGACCTGGCGATCCCTGGCGTCATCACGCACCTGCTGGAGGGCGTCGACTATGTTTACCACCTGGCCGACATCGTCGCCGGCATCGGTTACGTCTTCAACAATCAAGGCAGCATCTTTCGCCAGAATGTGCTGATTAACTCGAATCTCGTCGCAGCTGTCCGCGAGCAGCCGGTGAAAGGCTATATATATGTCGGCACCGCGTGTAGCTTCCCGGAGCACCTGCAGTCCGGCGTCGATGCGGCGCCGTTAAAAGAAGAGGATCAGTACCCGGCCTGCCCGGAGTCCGCCTACGGCTGGAGCAAGCTGATGGGCGAGTATGAAGCCCTGCTGATGGAACAGGAGGACGGGATCCCCGTATCTATTCCGGTGCTGCACAACGTCTACGGTACGCCGTGCGATTTCGACGAAAAGCGCAGCCAGGTCATCCCGTCGCTGGTCCGCAAGGCGATAGACTATCCGAACAAACCATTCGTCGTCTGGGGCAGCGGCGAACAGGGACGCGCATTCGTGCACGTCGACGACGTCATCGACGGGCTCGTCGCTGCCATGCAAAAGGGGCTCGGCCAAGGGATCATCCAGCTCGGCCCGGACGTCTGCACGTCGATACGCGAGATCGCCGAGACGGTGGTCGAGATCTCGGGCAAGCACATCGAAATCGTCTTCGACACCAGCAAGCCGGAAGGCGATCGAGGCCGCTGCGCCGACTACTCGAAGGCCCGCGACGTTCTGGGCTGGCAACCGCGAGTCGGCGTTCGCGATGGACTCGAACAACTATACGCCTGGATCGAGAACCAGCTCCGTAACAGCGCCGCCGCCTAGCCTGCCGGCCGCGGTACACTGCGACAATGGAGCGCGAAACGCCACACTATAACTTCGTGGGAACCGGGCTCGACGCCCTGACCTATGGCGACATGTTCCGGCGGGTCGACGGCTGGATAGCCGACAAGTCGTCGCGGTCGCACCATATCGCCTGCGT
>JBLYYV010000173.1:0-3214 GCA_048550095.1 Gammaproteobacteria bacterium | reverse complement strand
GATAACGGCGGGCAAGCGCTTGCCCGCCTGGTGTTGCAGGTAGGCCGCCAGCGAACGCCCGCTCAGCGATTGCAGTGCCTGCTCGAGCTGCGTCATCGCGAACAGGAACAATGCGATGCCCGCGAGCAGGCGCCAGAAGTCGAAGTCGGTGGTCATACGCGGGTGATCGTTCTGCCGTCCGTCAGGGAATACCCGGATTCTCGGTTGCCGGAGTCGTCGTTACAATCCCGCCGCAGTCACTTTCGGTTCGACCAAATGGGCAACAGGCATTGAACAAGACAGATTTCGAGCTGCCGCGCGACGACTACCCCGATATCGTTCGTGAATACTACGCCGGTATCAATGGCGTCGACGCCGCCCAGCCGCCGCGTGAGGCCGAGGCAGATAACTGGCACTGCAGGTCGCAGGTCTCTCGTGGCGCCGTTCTCGAGAAGGCCGGTTACTCGCTGCTGCATATCACCGAGGGCCGGATCTACAACAGCCCCGGTAGCATCAAGTTCTTCGAGACCCTGGCTTACCCGGCGAATCCGCGCGTGCCCGGCTTCGTATTCCTGGCTAACCTGAACCAGACCGAGAAAGCCGGCAAGTCGATCGTGCTGTACACCGATATCTTCTTTCAGGATGGCGAGCCCAACGAAGCTTCTCGAGAAATCTTCGCCGCCCACCTGCAGCCGGTCTACGCTCGGCATGGTCACGATTTCGCGAAACGCTACAAGGGCGAGGCCGGTCGAATCCTGGCGGGCATCGGCGGCGAGAGCGGCGTCATGGATTTCATGCAGGAGGCCGACGCCGATCCGTTCCTCGACGAGATCATGCAGGCAGCGCTGAGCGCCTACCGCGACGTGATCGACGCGACGAGTGACCTCGAGGCCGTCGACGAACATTTCGCGGCGATGCATCGGCACCGCGCGCGCCTCGTCGAGTGGCTGACGATGGAGGATATCGGCATTCGCTTCGCCATCGAGAGCGGCGTGCCGCTGTCGCTCATCGAGTCCTACGGCTATCCGCCGGTGGTTCGCTACTGATCGGGCCTGGCCCGAAGCGCGACGCTGCTAGCGCTAATCCTCATTGATCCCCGGCAACGTTAGCGAAGCGGCATTCCCGTCGGAGTTCGGTTATAAATGTTCGCCTGCAACAGTCGAGCGGGAGAAGGACATGCGACGCAACGTAGTGCCGATAATGGCGATCTGGATGGCTCTGTTGGCACTCGGTTGCGCGCCGTCGGAGCAGCCGCCCGCTGCGTCGGGCTCGGCGGGCAGTACTTCGACTGACAGCGATTCGGCCGATAGCGATTCGGCGGATAGTGATTCGGCGGGGGGCGCGGCCGCGGTGCAGCTCGTGCGCCCCGATGGTACATACCCGACCGTGCCGCTCGAGAAAGACACCGTCGTCGTCAAGGTCATCCAGAACGGCGCTACGAACCTGCAGGAGGCGGACAGCATCGAGGCGGGCCTCAAAGCGAATCTCGAACACATGATCAGCTTCGCCGAGCGGGCCTGCAGCGAGGGCGCCAAGCCTGACTTTCTGCTCTACAACGAGTTCCCGCTGACCGGGTACTCGACCGGCACGCGCGACGAGAAGCTCAAATTCACGCTGGAGATTCCGGGGCCGCAGACGGATCGACTCGGCGAAGTCGCGAAAGAGTGCGACACGTACATCATCTTCGGCAGCTACGCGACCGACGCCGACTGGCCCGGTCACATCCTGAGTATCAATACGGTCATCGGCCGCGACGGCACCGTCGTCAAGAAATTCTGGAAGACGCGCAACATCAAGCGCCTGACCCCGGACGGCGAGATCCCGACCACGACGATCGAAAGCGTGCGCGACAAGTACCGCGCGAAGTACGGCATCGAGGAAGAGTTCCCGGTGTTGCAGACGGAGTTCGGCAACATCGCGGTCAGCACGGTACAGCTGGATCCGTTCGTGTTCGCGGCGTTCGCGATGCGCGGTGTCGAGATCATGTTCCGCACGGCGACGCTGTTCTCGGAACAGGACGTCCGCGCGACGGCATTCTTCCACAACTTCTATTCGGCGATGTCGAACATTACATTCCCGCCGGACAGCGAGGCCGCGCCGTTCGGCGGCAATTCACTGATCGTAGACCCGCGCGGGCAGGTGCTGGCGCAGGAGAAGGGCAACAACGAGGCCATCATCGAGGCCGAGATTCCGATCGCGAAGTTTCGCGAGGGCCGTCGCTTGCCGCGCTACCCGCTGGAGGTCGTCGCGCCCGTTTATCGGCAGTACGTCGACGAGGTACCGCTCAATCACATGGACATCCCTTACGAGGAGATGCCGCAAACCCGCGCTGAGATGAAGGACATGCTCGACCGCGAGAGCCGCTGGCTGAACTAGTCGCTGGTTGAACGGGTCGCGGGACGCCTTGGCGCTAGTCTGACTTCTTCTGCGCGTCGATTTTCTTCTTGAATTCGCCGGCAGCGGATGTCATGACGGGGCCGGTCCATTCCTTCGGTGCCTCGAGGTACTTCGGGAAGTTCTTCTCGGTGTGGTCCAGGATGTAGCGGGGCAGGTCCGCCGCTCCGTTCATCAGTTTTACGCTGTGGCTGTGAAACGTGATCGTGCCGGGACGCGAGCCCATCTCCATGAACGGCAGCCAGCTGGCAACGCGGCTCCATGACATCAGGCAGGACGCCGAGGTGATCGACGGATCGAGAATCTCGCTCTTGCGGCCGCTGATGCCCCACAACTCGGCGTGCTGGTCGATGTCGCCGCTGGAATACAGCGGGTACTCCGAGCGCGTCAGCGGAGCCGGCTTGAAGATGTAAAAGTTCCACTGGAACACGACGTCGTCGCCGTACGAGACGTAGGGGAACGGCGGCGTCAATACCGGGTGTCCGCCCTGACGCTTGAATACGCCGTTCACCGGATCGTTCGCGATGTGCATGACCTCGACCTCGCGCCCGCCGAGAAACGGGTTCTTCCACGTCTCGAGGATCTCGCCGGTGTCGGGATCGAGGTAGTACAGAACTTCGCGACTGTAAATGCGCCAGCCTTCGTCGACTTCTTCGATGCGCGTCGCGCCGATGCCGAAGGTCTTGAAACAGCGGTAGTTCTTTTCCTGCGGCACCATCGCCCAGGTCTCACCGGGGAACGCGAACAGGCAGTCCTTGCCGGTCGTGTCGGCGCGCAGCTTCAACATGGCGTTAAAGTTGGTCTCGGGATCGTCGAGATCGAGTTGCCGATCCTTCGGCAT
>JBLYYV010000172.1:0-18199 GCA_048550095.1 Gammaproteobacteria bacterium | reverse complement strand
GACGCCCTTGGCGGCGTCGATGACCATGATCGCCGCATCGACGGCCGTCAGGACGCGGTAGGTGTCTTCCGAGAAGTCTTCATGGCCCGGCGTATCGAGCAAGTTGATCGTCTGCCCTTCGTACTCGAACTGCATGACGGAGCTCGATACGGAGATGCCGCGTTGCTTCTCGATATCGAGCCAGTCGGAGGTCGCATGCCGCGCAGCTCTGCGAGCCTTGACGGCACCCGCTTCCTGGATCGCGCCGCCGTATAGCAGCAGCTTTTCCGTCAGCGTCGTCTTGCCCGCGTCCGGGTGAGAGATGATCGCGAACGTTCGGCGCGTGGCGACCTCTGCGGCGAGGCCGTTGTCGGTGGCAGGCTGAGACATGGGACGTGCGGTGCTTCGGGGGCGCGCATCATAACACCACCGGGTCGACGGCGACGAAGGACGCCGCGATGTCTGGCCCGGCGTACAGACGCAGCTCCTGCTCGATGATCTGGTATCGGTCCACGCGCGCGAGCGCCGCGAGAAACGCGGTTTCGAGCTCCATCGTGTCGATACAGGCACGCCGCGTCGATGCGAGCGGGCCGAGCGTCAGTCGATCTCCATCGACCTCCAGACTGCCCGAGAACCGGTTACAGCCCGTGTACCCGGCAGCCTGGCCGGACTCAGCCGCCAGGGTGAGGCGAGCATCTTCGGGCGGTGCCTTGGTCACGACCGGTTGCTCGTCGATGGAGATGAGCTTCCAGTGCGTCTCAAACAGCGGCGGGGGCGGTGTCGGCGAATGATCGACGGCGACCAGCAGCAAGTCGACGGTATTGCCGGCGCCGCGCGTCAATACCGGATATGCGGTCTCGGTCGTGAAAATCTGTCGATCGCCTTCGTGAATCTCCGCGCGCACCACGTAGGAGTTGCGCTCGTCGATATTCGCCGGATTAAATTCGAGCCAAAAATCGATCGGCGGCAGGCCCGGATCTTCGATCCGGGCGATGCCGAGCGTAGTTGCGGGCATGTCCACAACAGACACGTCCAGCAGTCTGACTTCCACCTGCGCCTCCGGGCTCAATGCGATGCGTTCGCGGTAAGTCAGCGTGCCCGTGATCGGGCTGGGGCCGGTCTCCGGTGTTGGCTGCGGAAGCTCGGCCTCGGGGCCCTCGCCGCAACCGACGACCAGCAGCGCGAGGGCAGCGATCCAGCCATGCGCACGCATCGCCTAGTCCGTCCGTAGTTCCGCGATCACGCTCACGAGGGCGCCGACCGCGTCGAACGTCGCCTCCCCCTTGAACGCCTGTAACGGCTTGCCGTCTGCATCGGCGATGACGATCGTCGGCTCACCGTCGAGCGGCAGATCTGCCGATGCCGCGAACGCCTCGAGGTCCTTGACGAACAGGACGCCGGACTGATCGGGCGGCACCTTGCCGTCGTAGGACTTGCTCAACGCGCGACTGATGATCCCCTTGACGAAGAACGGTGGTCCGGCAAGCACAGGAAAATGGTAAGCGACGACTTCTTCGGAAAACACGTCCCGCTCGTCGAGTTGCGCCTGCCATTCGAGCAGGAGATCCTGCTGATAGATGCCGTTGTCCTGGTCCGAGCTCATCGCCAGGAACAAAACATTGAGGCGCGAGCCGCGGACGTCAGTCGGAAAGACGAACTTGTTCTTGTCGAAGGTCTTGGCCTTGACGGTTTCGAATTGACCCGCGCCGGCGACGGTCGCGGCGAGCAGGAGAAACGATGTCAGTAATAGTCGAATCATTGGCATCTCTTTGCGGCCGGATATTGTAGAGGATCAGGCGCCGCCCGGCGCGCCTATCGACCAGGCGCTGCCGTCGTCGTGCATGACCTGCCACTCGGGTATCCGCACCGCCGCGAGGCTGCAGTGATGCGTCGGCGCGTCGCCGGCACGCTGCGCATAGCGCCCACCGACGCTGAAATCGACGCAGTAGACGTTGCGCCGCAGGCCCATCCATTCGTGCGGTGCGATCCCCTCGAAAAGGTCCGGCCCGAATTTGTCTTCGTAAACCGTCCGCAATTGAGTGAAGCGCCGCCAGTAATGGCCGACGACGACGGGCTTGTCGTCGTCGTAACGCTCCCACCAGCGCACCCGCTCGACCATCCGCCAGCGGCCGCCGGCCCAGAACGGCTCGGCCGTCGGTCGCTCTTCGCCCGACGTAACGATGCACACCGGATTGCTCATCTGGTGCTCGGAATCCATCTGCCCCAGAGTCGGCATCACGATCGGCGACCAGCCGGGGTCGGTCAGGCGTTCTCCATGCTCGCGCCATTCCGCGGCAACCGCTGCGGCCAGCGGGCCCGCGCTCCACCGCTCGCGCAACCGCCCCGCATAATCCTGGTAAAGATCCAGGACGGACAGACCGGCCGCCTCGCGTCCACGCAAGGTCGCCAACGCTTCGTGGTTCCAGCAGGCGTGGACCACGCGCAGGTCCTCGCGCTCGAGCGCCAACGGCAGCTTCGCCAGGAATCGCTGCGCCGACGACTTCAGCTCCCGACCGATCGACTCGGCCGGAAATTCCGACGGCGCGCCCGGACGCACCCACCAGTCGTTGCCGTGTTTTTCGACATCGCGCAACAGGTTCAACTCATGGTTGCCGACGATACACTGCGCGGCGCCGCTCTCGACGAGCGACATGACCCGTTGCAGAACCGCCGGACTGTCAGGACCCCGATCAGTCAGGTCGCCCACAAATACGAGCTGCCGCTCATCCGCATGGCGCCCGTTCGCGTCGTAGCCGAGATGTGCGATCAACGCGTTCAGGGCATCGATCTCACCGTGGACGTCGCCGACGATGTCGAGCGGGCCGGATGCCAGTTGGCCGATCAGTTCCATAGTCGTTCCTTTATACTGCCGCCAGAAGATACAGGGGGAAGGCCATGCCTCGCTACGATACGTTTCGCACGATTTTTAACTTCGGGTTCCCGGCATGGCCGTGCGGAAACCCCAACCCTGCCCCCACGTGACCAGGCCCAAATCGCATCCATATCGCGTCCGCCGCTCGCCCCGCGCCCGCCACGTGCGAATCCGCGTGACGTCGGCCGAGGGCATCGTGGTCGTCGTGCCCAAACGGTTCGACGAGCGCGTGCTTCCGGGTCTCGTGGAGCAGCAACGCGACTGGATCGACGCGCAACTCCGCAACCTTGGCGAGTCCCTCGTCACGCCCGAGCGGAGGCAAGCGCTGCCGTCGCGCATCGAACTTGCCGCGACCGGGGCGGAGTGGAGCCTCGACTATCAGCCGACGGTGTCGACGCGGATCGGCATCACCGAAACCGGCATCGGCGAGCTGCGGGTACGCGGCGCCATCGATGACGCGGAAAAGGTCCGGGCCGGTCTGAAACGCTGGCTCGCGCGTGCGGCGAGAACCACCCTGGTGGACAGGCTGAATGCGCTGAGCGCCCAGCATCGCCTGCCGTATACGCGCGCCACGATTCGCTATCAACATAGCCGCTGGGGCAGTTGCTCTTCGCGCGGCACGATCAGCCTGAATGCACGCCTGATGTTCCTGCGCCCCGAGCTCGTGCGCTGCGTACTCGCCCATGAACTCTGCCATACGGCCCACCTGAACCACGGGCCCCGCTTCTGGTCCCTGCTCGATGCAGTCGAACCCGATCATCGGGCACTGCATGTCGATCTGAACAACAGCTGGGGTCAAATTCCCGCCTGGACCTTCGCCTGACGCGGACGGGCCGCCGCCGAACCATCGATTTGCGTTGATATGATCACCCCATGGTCACGGATCGGCGGTCGAAAGACGCTAGAATCTCGCGCAAATAAACGAGGAGGCCCGAGATGCGCTCGACGAATCCCCTGCACCCAATCGCACCGACACTTGTCCTGCTCGCCGTCAGCCTGTTGCTGAACTTGCCAACGGCTTCGGCCGGCCAGATCTTCATGAAGAACGGCGACGTCATCACCGCCGACATCAAGAAAATCTGGGACGAGGATGTCACGATCGAGCCGGAATACGCCGACGAATTCACGATCGATCTCGACGCGATCGACCATTTCGAGTCCGACCGCGAATTCGACGTCGAGTTCGCGGACGGCCGTGAGGCCAAGGTCAAGCTCGTCGGCGGCGAAGAAGGGACGCAGGTGCTCGAGATGGACGGGACATCGTTGGAAGTGCCCGTCATGCAACTCGCCGAGCTGGACGAGCCGGAGGACGACTTCGACTGGGATTCGAACATCGACCTGAATTCCACCGTCAACACGGGTAACACCGACAACGCGACCGCCACGTTGCAACTCAGGACCAACCTGAAAATTGGCGACCACCGGCACATCGGCAACCTGACCTTCGCACGGGAGGAGCAGGACAACGTTACCGTCAAGGAGCAGGATCGTCTCGAATATGCCTACAACTGGAGCTTCAATGAGCCATGGTTCGTCGCATTCAACGCCAACGCCGAGCGCGACCCGATCAGGGACCTGAATCATCGTGTCAATCTCGGCGGCGGTGTCGGCTACAACTTCTGGGACGACGCCAACCGATTCTTCCAGCTGCAGGCGGTCGCGGGCTACCTGACTGAAGAATTCGAATCAAGGGATGAAACCACGGGCGAGAGTATCGGCACGGAATCAAACGACAGTGCCATCGCGGGCTGGATCCTGCGCTTCCGCTACCGGTTGATCAAGGACCTGACGATCTTCCATGACCATTCGGCGACGACCAATCTTTCCGGTCGCAGCAACAATATCTTCCAGTCGCAGACGGGGGTGCGTTACGAGATCACGGACTTGCTCTACGCGAACTTCCAGTTTGACTTCGATAGCGAATCGGAGCCGGCGCCCGGCAACGCGAGCACCGACACGACGACGCTGCTCGGCCTCGGGCTCGAATTCTGACCGGCGGGCCGCGCCTGTCGACCGGCTCGGGCGGAGCGTTATAATCCCCGCCCGTTCAGGTTGCGCCGGGTTTACGTCCCGGAAGGCAAAAACCCCATGGAAAACATCGTTGTAGCGGCACTATACCGCTTCGTCGCGATCGACGATCCGGCGGCACTGCGCCAGCCGTTACTCGACGCCATGAAACGCAGCGACGTCAGGGGCACGGTCCTGCTGGCCCGCGAAGGCCTCAACGGCACGGTCGCCGGCAGTCGCCAGGGCATCGACGCGCTGCTCGAGTGGCTCCACAGCGATCCGCGATTCAAAGACATTGAGCACAAGGAATCCTCGACCCACGAACCGCCGTTCGCCCGCACCAAGGTCAGGCTCAAAAAAGAAATCGTCACGATGGGTGTGACGGACATTGACCCGAACCACATCGTCGGCACCTACGTCGAACCATCAGACTGGAACGCGCTGATCGGAGATCCCGAGGTCACGCTCATCGACACGCGCAACGACTACGAATACGACGTCGGCACCTTTCGTGGTGCGATCAACCCGCACACGACGACGTTCCGTGAGTTCCCACAATACGTCAGCGATAACCTTGACCCGGATCGGCACAAGAAAGTGGCGATGTTCTGCACCGGCGGGATTCGTTGCGAGAAATCGACCGCCTACCTGAAGCAACTCGGTTTCGATGAGGTCTATCACCTGAAAGGCGGCATCCTGAAATACCTCGAGGAAATTCCGGAGCCGGAATCGGCCTGGGCCGGTGAATGCTTTGTGTTCGATGAGCGCGTCACTGTCGACCATCAATTACAGCGGGGCAGCTATGACCAATGCCACGCCTGTCGCAGGCCGATCTCCCAGGAAGACAAACTGAGCGACAAGTACGTTCGGGGCGAGAGTTGCCCATACTGCTTCGACGAGCGAACCGAGGATCAGCGTCGTCGGTACCGCGAACGCGAACGGCAAATCGACCTCGCTGAGCGACGGGGCGAACCGCACCGCGGCTCCGACACCGTCGCGATCACCCGACGCCGCCACGACGCGAAAATCGAAGCGAAGAATCGTCAGCGCGGCCAGGCGACCGCAGCCCGCAAAGCCACCTGACATGCTCGATTTCCGACAGCCGATAGTGCGGTGGCTACTGATCGTTCTGTTGGGCTGGTCACTACCAGGATATTCGTATGTCCTGGACGATGGGTGGACATTGTCCTCAGGGGATGACGAAGACCTTCAGGTCTACACCAAGGTCGTCGAGGGGCAGCCCATCAAGGCGGTCAAGGCCGTCAAAATCCTCGACGCACCGCTGAAGACGCTGCTGACGGTCCTGGCCGATGCCCGGCTGGTGCCCGACTGGATACCGGTGATACGCAGAGCGACGTTAATCCGGGACACCAACAAGGATGGCGCCTCCATCATATACATGGTGACGAAATTTCCATGGCCGATCAGAAACAGGGACGCCGTGGTCGAAACCGTCACCTGGTACGAACAAGACTCCGAGACCGTCTACATGGAATCTACGGGTGTTCCCGGATACGTGGAAGAGAGCAAGGGCATCATCAGAACCCCCACGACCTATACGCGATGGAAGATCCATCCGCTCGAAAATGGCAGTCTGCGCGTCGAAATCATTACCCATTCGGATCCGCGCGGACGCTTTCCCGCGTGGCTGGCAAACATGATCGTGACGCGAACGCCCGCGACCATGTTCTCCCGCCTGGAAAAGACAGTTGACGAGGAACTGAAGCGCGACAGGCCGTTCGACGAGATTCACGTGTTCGGGAAAGAGGTCGATCTCTGAGTTCTTCGGCAACGTGACAGAGGGGATGGGTGCCGGGCTTCGGCTTCGTCGCCCCATTGCGGATTTTCCGGGAAGGAACTTTTCGCTCGAAGACTCCCGAAAAGTTTTCCCGGAAAACCCTGACCGAAGTGGCGAGCTCGAATCACGCCCGCCATGGTCGCCATGTAACTACGGTGCCCGCCGATTGCCACCGTCGCAGAGACCGGAGAGCGCTGGAAACTCTTTTTCGTAGGTATCGGAGAAAAAGAATTTGCAGCGGTAGGCCGGTCTCGGCAATCCAACCGATCACCTTCAAACGAACGTGCCCGCCATCCGCCACCGCCGCAGAGACCGGAGAGCGCTGGAAACTCTTTTCCGTAGTCTTCGGAGGAAAAGAATTTGCAGCGGTAGGCCGGGCTCGGCAATTCAAGCAAATTGCATCGTCCGCGGAATTCAACCGCGATCCAAAGCGACGCCCTACAAGCCAGACAAATCCGTCTTACCCTTCCGCGGCTTGGCAGTTATCCCGACCTCATGCCGCGGAAACGCACTCGCATCGATCGTATCGAGATATCCGTGCCACGCTGCAAACCCGACCAGCGGCAGGATGAATATCAGCCCGACGAACGCGGTCGCGATGCCGATGACGAGCCCGATCAGGATCAGTGACATCCACACGAACATCGCGAGCTTGTTCCGCAGGACGGCGTTGATGGATGTGACGACGGCCGTGATCGTATCGACGTCTCGATGCATGATCATCGGCAACGAGAACGCACTCGCCGAGAACGTGATGGCGGTAAAAATTGCGCCAACCGTCGTGCCGACAGTCAGATAGCTGACCAGGTCACCAATCTTGTAATCGGACTCGACCGGGAAAAAAATACTGATCGCCGATCCGGCCCGGGCCCAGACGAGGAATATAACGAGCAGCACCAGCGCGAAGACGAGCTCGTTGCCGATATAGCGCTTGAACGCGGCGCGAAACACTCGAGTCGTCGACACGGGCTCCCCGCGCTCGATCTGCGCACTGATGGCGTAGGTGCCGATACACGCAAGGGGCGCCAGGAACACGAAGCCCCCGAGCATGGCAAACAGGAACCAGAAGCTGCCGTATGTCCATGCGAGCGCGCAGATGATCGCGATCAGCACGGTGGAGAACACCCCGATGATCAGCCCCTGCAACGGCGCCTTGCGAAAATCGGCCAGACCTTCGCGGACCCACCCGATCGGGGCGAGCGGCTCGAGGTCGCGGCAGGGTGCGACGAAAGGCAATTCGTCGCGGTTTATCTGCTCTGTCGGTTTCGCGTCCGAACCATTCTGTTGGTCGTCAGCCATGCGCCCCCCGGTCATCACTTCGACATCACCTTCGAACATTCTCCACCAGTCGGCTGCTCGCGTCGATACGGGGTTTCCCCGAGGATCTCCGCGAGACAGAATGGTGGGCAAGATCAGGAGATCCTCATGACGAAGAAGACCGCAGCGCAAGATTCCACATCCGTGTCCCGCCGGGACTTCCTGAACACTGCCGCGGCCGGTTCTGCCGTTGCGGCACTGACAGCCGCAGGTTACACGCCCAATGCACGGGGTGCCCGACCCCTGCCCGGACTCGCATCGGCTGCGGCCCTGAAGAATGCGCCGCAAGCACCGTTCGACTCGTTGCGGGACTGGGTTGCCGCGCTCGACGCCCACGGCCTGCTGCTGCGCTTCGACCGTATCGACCAGGATGCCTATGAGATCCCGGCACTTTTCTTCAAGGCAACGGACATGTACTCGATGTATGGCGCGCCCTGCATGATGTTCGACGAGGTGAAGATCGACGGCAAATGGGTGAAAGGGCCGGTGATCATCAACGCGCAGGGTCACTGGAATACAGACGCTATCATCTGGAACCTGCCGATCACGCCCGGCGATCACTATGACACTTACCGCACGGCACGCAGTTACCTGCAGAAGATGCTGGCGGACAATCGCAACCGGTATCCGGAGTTGCCGCCCGTCGAGATCGCGCGCGACAAGGCACCCATCAAGGAAGTCATTCTGAACGGCGATGAGATCGACATCACGAAGTTCGCATTCGTCAAGACCAACCCGGCCGATGGCGGACGCTACGTGAATACCGGTTCACACTTCATGGTCGACCCGGAGCTCGGCCTGAATTTCGGCACCTATCGTTGCCAGATCAAGGGGCCGCGAAAACTCGGCATCAACCCCGAACCGAATCAGACCGGTTACAAGTTCCTGATGCGCGCGCGCGAACGCGGCGAGAAGACGATGAAATACTCGATCGTGCTCGGGCAAGATCCCTATATCTGGTTCATCAGCGGCACACGCGTCGCGCCCCGCGGCTTCGGCGCCACACCCAGGCCGGCGGACGAACTGGCGATCGCCGGTGGGATGCGCGGCAAGCCGATCGAGATGGTCAAGTCAGAGAACACGGACATCATGATCCCGGCGCACGCGGAGATGGTCATCGAAGGCACGATCGACCTCGACCCCGACTCGATGGAGCCGGAAGGACCGTTCGGCGAGATGTTTGGGTACCTCGGCGCGGTGAAGGCGAAGAATTTCGTCATGCGCATCGACACGATCACTCATCGCAAGGATCCGTGGTTCATGAATGCGATGACAGGAATGCAGCGCGGCATGGTCACGGCGCCAATGGATGCGCTTTACAGCGTGCTGCTCAAGCGAACGGTGCCGCAGTTCGTCGAGTACACGAACCCGCAGGACACGATGGGAATCGTGGTCATGAGTATCGACAAAACCGGGCCCGGACAGGGCCTGAAGGGCGGCATGGCCATCGCACAACGGAACCCGATCGCCAAGGTCGTCATCGTCGTCGACAAGGATATCAACGTCCTCGATCGCACCGACGTCATGTTCGCGATCGGCTCGCGCTGGCAGCCTTACCCGGCCAGTGAGATCATCGAGGAGACGCTCGGCTTGTTCACGGACCCGAGTCAGGTCGAATACGCAAAGACCAGCAAGATCGTCATCGACGCGACGCGACAGTTACCCGGCGAAGGCGGCAAAGAGGTGTTTCCGAAATCGAATCGCGAGTTGCTGCTCGAGGGCGCGCCGGATGCATTCGACCAGGTGCAGAAGAAGTTCGCCGAAGCGCTGGCAACCTGGGAGCGCGTCTGAGGCCGCGGCTGCGCGTTAGTCCCCGGCCTTCGCTCGTGCTTTCGCCTGCTCACGGATGAGCGGCACCTGGTCTTCATCGACCGGCAGGAACTTTCCCAGACCACAGGCGATGCCAGGACGGATTCCGCGGCCCATCGTGTCGACCACGCGGATCAGATCGATATCGCACAGCTGCGATCCTCGCACTTGGTAGCTGAAAGAGTCGGCCCATCGCAGGCCCGAGCAACGGTGGGGCAGTTTGTTCAGGTATACGCCGGATCCGCTCGTGTAGAACAGTATCTCGCGATCGCTTAGTACGTCCGTTCGACGAATGCGTTGCGTGCTGACGCAGTCGACCGGATCGCCGAACGCGACCTCGGCCAACACGTCTTCCGCCGCGTTCTCGGCGGATTCGGTCTTCGCTTCTTCCTCGGCCTGGTTGGCGTCAAGCTCAATCACTTCAACGGCTTCGTCCCGCGATTGCGTCGACGCGCTCTCAACCTCGTTGGCGTCGAGCTCGCCCATGCCAGCCGTATCCGCGGCGGCAGCCGGCGATTCCAGTATGAGCAACGCGGCAATCATCAGCGTAGCCAGCCGCCATGTGAAATTCATGAGCATCCATCACTCCGTTTCTACGCTATAGTCTGACCATCATTCTAAGCGCAAGTTTCGGAGTATTCCCATCGTGCTGACGCCTTCGACCATGTCCGAATTGGGCTCATCGGCGCCGGCGTTCGCGTTGCCGGGGACCGACGGGCGAACGGTTCGTAGCGAAGACTTCGCTGCAACACCGGCCCTGCTGGTTGCATTCATGTGCAATCACTGCCCCTACGTGAAACACATCCGTGCCGGCTTTGTCGCGTTTGCGCGCGAGTATCAGTCGCGCGGGATTGCGATCGTCGCAATCAATTCAAACGATGCGAAGGCACATCCGGACGACAGCCCTGAAATGATGAAAGTCGAGGCTGACCGGTACAAGTTCAATTTCCCGTACCTGTTTGACGAGTCGCAGGAGGTTGCGAAGGCTTTTCGGGCCGCCTGCACGCCCGATTTTTTCCTGTACGACAACGATAGCGGGCTGGTGTATCGGGGCCAGTTCGACGGCAGCCGCCCCGGCAACGGCGTTCCGGTGACCGGAGCGAGCTTGCGAGAGGCGGTCGATAGCGTTTTGAACGGCGGGGCGGTGGTGGCGGATCAGTTTCCCAGCATCGGCTGCAACATCAAGTGGCGAACGGGGAATGAGCCCGGTTACTGAGCCGCCGCGTCAGGATTGATCGACGCCCGCGAGCCAGTTCGAATAGATCTGCATACCGGACACGCGCCACGTATCAAGGCATGCGGGCGTCAATATGTCCTCGGGGAACGGCGGGATCGTAGCCTGCTCGAAATCCGATTCTGTCACCTGGCGCTGATACGCGTTCAGGAGTTTCGTAGCGGCGTCATCGAAATAGTGCTCGGGAAACAGCGGGTAAGTCTGCCGTGCACCGGCGAGAAAACGCTGCACCTCGCGCTTGTACTCCTTCAGCAGGCTGATCGCGTCGTACTCGGGATGCCCCTGAAAGAACACAAAATTCGAACCACCGTTGTCAACGGCCAGATGCACGCCGGCCTCAGCGCTATCGGCCAGTACCGTGACGCCGGCACGCTCCATGTCTTCCCGGGACACTGCATACCGATGCGAATGCGGCGCCTGGACCGGTGCTTCGACACCCTCGAGCAACGGGTGATCCTGAACGAGAATGTCATGGGCATAGACCCCCCACTGCCGCACCGGCAGCTCGGTTCTGAGTGTCGCATGGTAGTGGTGCATCACCGCGTGGGTGGCCAGGCATGAGCACAGTACCGACTCCACGTTGGTGCGACCCCACTCGATCACTTCGATCATCGGCGCCCAGAAAGATTCGGTCGTAATGTCTTCGGCCACCGGATTCGCGCCGGTGATGATCAAGGCATCCAGGCCCGCGTCGCGCAGCACGCTGAACGTCGAGTAGTAGCGTTGGATATGCGCATTGGCGACATCGGCTCGATAGTCCGCCTGCACCGCGAAAGGAATCACGAACAGATTCGCCGACTCGCCATAGGCGCTAACGAGCCGCATGAACTGACGTTCGGTCGCCTGCAGGGCCGCGTCCGGCATCAGGTTCAGCAGGCCGATGCGAAGATCGCGAAGGTCGCGATCACGCGCGCCGGCAGCGACGACCGCGAGCCCCTCGCGGCGGAGCGCGTCGAAAGACGGCAAATCGGAATGCGCGATGATTGGCATGGTCGTTCAGAGCGGCAACGGGCGCGAGCGACGGCCGCCTACAACGCCTTCTTCATCAACGCCCATTCGGCACCGGGCTGCACGGGCGGGTCCGACTGAAAGCCGATCGCCAGGTAAAACTCGATCGCGGTGCCGGTCGCCTGTAACTGCACCGAATCCAGGCCGCCCTGACGCGCTGCGTCTTCGAGCACGGTGACGATCGCGGTCCCGACGCCGCGACGGTGATGGACGGGATCGACAAAGACATTCGTGATTTCTTTCTTATTCGAGCAGAAGGCTCCCCACCCGAGCAACTCGCCATCCTCTTCCGCGACGACCAGTAATTCTTTCTGCATTTCATCGGCATACACAGCCGGTTCGCGCGTTTTGAGCCACTTCTCGATACCATCCTTACCCTGCGTGCCGGCAGGCAGTCCGCGCACCGCGTCGACGTGGACGCGGTAGATGTCCTCGCAGTCCGCGTGCGTCGCGGGTCTTACGATCAGCAAATCATCCATCGCGCTTGTCGAGCATGTCGTAGAGCCATCGCAGAAACGACTCCAGCGCCTCGTCGTAGGCCGCGATGCTCCCGCCGCAGACATCGTGGCTTTGCATCGCGGACCACCAGTCTGCCAGGCGGCCCTGCCCGGTGGTTGGATCCGCCACTTCTTCGAAGTTCGCAAATACGGTTCGCTTCAGCATGCCGATGAACGGCGCCAGGGCGCAATCACCCAGGGTCGGCTCAGAGCCAACCGCGAACGGGCCCGGACCCATAAACCGTTCGACGTACTCGAATCCCCTCGCGAACTCCGCCGCCTGCGTGTCGATAATGGCCTGATCGCGCTGCTCGGGTTTGCGCATTCGCGACAACGGCGTGTTGTGGGGCGCAATATACAGGTCGGTCATGCGCGCGATCATCCGCGTCTGGGCCTGCGCCAGCGGTTCAGCCGGAACCAGGCCGGGCTCCGGAAACTTCGCCTCCAGATAGTCACAAATGACGGTCGACTCAGCGATGCAATGTCCACCATCCTCCAGACTCGGAATCTTGCCGGTCGGATTGAACTGTTTGTATTCGTCGGAACCCATCCCGCCGGGCGCCGGCTCCATCGGCAGATCGAGTCCCTTGAGATCGGCGAACATCGCGACGCGCGCGACGTAGGGAGAGGCTAGTGAACCAAACATCTTCATTGCAGACGCCTCACTGTTACAGTGGTTTACGGAAACGCATGACAACGCGGTCCGTTCGATCACGAACGGATTCGTCGAAGACGCGCGTCGAATAGTCGTCCTGCGGATTCCGCAGGATATCGCTCTGTGCTTCCAGGATGAACCCGGCCGCCTGCAGATCGCTCTTGATGACTTCGGGATCGATGCGATGCAAGGTGCCGCCGGACTCCGGCGGCGCCCCGGCTGCGGCGGCATGATCGACGATGCCGAGCACCGCGCCCGGCTTCATTGCATCGAAGACCTCCCGCAGGAACTCGGCGCGGTCGATCCGGGCCCAGCCGACCTCGTCGTCGACGAAATAGACGTCGTGATAGGCTTTGATCATGACGACGGCGTCGAATCGCTGCACTGCTAATTCGAGTTCGTTGTTTTCCGCGATCAGCTGCTCGACGTTCGGCAAGCGCCCTGCCCGATAACGCTCCGCAGCCTCGGTCCCAGCGAACGACAGGTACGGTGTGTTGTTATGCGCGACGACGCGCCCCTCGGGGCCGACCAGGTACGACAGCAGCTCCGAGTAGTAACCGCCCCCGGAGTACAGGTCGAGCACGACCATGCGCGGCTGAATGCCAAAGAACTCGAGCACCGCCGCGGCCTTGCGGCGATCGTCCTCGGTGCGATCAGCCGGCCTGCGCTGCGGGTTCTTCAGCGCGGCATCGACGGCGGACGGTTGCACGATGGCAGACGACGACGGGCGTGAACTGCCCGTCGCGCCGTTCGCCATGCGCGCTGAGGCCTCGGGATCGAGGCCGCTGCAACCGGACATGCCCGGCAGCACGGCGGCCAGCGCCATGGCGCAGATCCAGACAATTTTTCTCATGCGGCGGCCTCACAGGTTCGCGGGCCGCCAATCGTACCGCAGTTGGGGACAAATTCGCCCGCTATGAAGGGCGCAGAGCCGTGACGAGGCGGTGGACCGCTGCCCGCACGTCCGGCTGCAAACGGTCTACTTGAGTCGCAATAGCGCGGGCCTCAACGCTGATATCAGGCACGTGAACGGGGTCGCACGGTTCACCCTTGCCCTGGATCAACCAGTAGGGGTTAACGTTCAGCTTGTCCGCAAGGTGCAACGCGACAACGGCCGACATCGCATCGCCACCGTTGTTTTCCCATTTAGAGACGGCGGCATTGGTCACTTCAGCGGCCTTGGCTATTTCTTTCTGGTTCAATCCGCGCTCGCGGCGCTTGTCACGAAGACGGGATCCGATCGTACTCATGCTGTTCCTCCAGTTGCCGCGGTGCGCGGCACGGGTCAATTGCCCGGTACCTTAAGGATTCGGCTTGATCCAATCTG
Source organism: Gammaproteobacteria bacterium (assembly GCA_048550095.1). Lineage (GTDB taxonomy): Bacteria > Pseudomonadota > Gammaproteobacteria > Steroidobacterales > SMWD01. The sequence goes on along the minus strand of JBLYYV010000172.1, from coordinate 3,696 downwards.
GTTCTTCGCGGTCAACGCGCTGTCAATGAGCGTCAAACCGCCAGTCAACGTTTACATCGCAATGCAGCAATCCAGGGCGCGCCTGCCTTCAAGATGTCCGGAAATCTGCCGATAAACAGCTTACGCAACCGCTATTCGTAGTCATGCAGGCAGACCAGATCGCTATCGGAGCATTCGTCGGGGGGCTGGCGGCTTTCGCCGTCAAAGGGCTCGTCGACCTGCTGTTCCATCATTACGCCGGACGGCACGCTCAGGACCCTAAAGAGGTGCTGGCCGACGCCGCATGGCGCGAGATCGATCGCGTCCGGCTGCGCCAGCGCTCAGGCATCTACAAGCAGTTCGACGACAAGCTGCATACGGCGGTTCACGAGATGTCGCAGGGCTGGAATCGCATGTCGCTCGTGTATGCGGCGCGCGATCAATTCATCGCGCTCAAGCGACTCGCGCCGGATACGGTCGTCGATGCCGCGCGCGAAATGTGCGACATCTGCGTCGACATGATGCAGTTCGGCTACAGTGACGTGTTGCACAATCGCTTTCACCGCGCACAGATCGAATTCCACCAGGCGTGCGTCGAAGACCTGAAACACCCGCGCGAGATGACGGACGATGGGCAGCCCCGCAAGGACCTCGCCCGACGCAAGCGAAAGTATATTTCGCCGTAGAGCGAGAATTCCGGCCGCTAATCCGCGTCGAGCATATAGCCGCGCACCGCGAAGAACGGCGGCGAGCCAGCGCCGATCAGACGCTCATTGAAATCCTTCCAGCTGAACTCATCGCCTTGCATCGCCCGATACTCGCCGAGGATTGCCTCGATGGCGTGGTAACCGGCGAAATAGGTCGCGAGCTGAATGGCGCCGAGTTTCGCGCGCGTCAGTTTCCCGCGAGCCTCCGCCTCCTGCTGAAAACCGCGTTCGATCATCAGGCGCACAGCCTCTTCCTCCGGCCAGCTGGTCGTCTGCAGGCGAATATCGATGATCGCGTTCAGGATCGCGCGAATGTGCAGCTTTTGTCCGGTGAGCCGCTGCAGTTCGTAGCCGAATGGCCGGTCCGGGTAAATCGTAAATCCCTCATCGACGAGTTGCGTCTCGATATAACTCGCCCAGCCCTCGACCATCGGTCCGTTCAGGAAGACTCGCGGCGCGATGCGCTCGCTCCGGTTGGAGTATTCGAGCTGCACGAAATGACCGGGAACGCCCTCATGAATATAGACCAGGGCCAGGGCGGGCCGGTTGTATTCCTTCAGGAAGCCATCGGCCCGGGACAGGAACTCGAGATCCCAGTACCAGACCGACTCGCCCTGCGGCTCGAACGGCGGCGCCGTCTGAATCTGCGCGACGGCATAGCCGGACAGATGCGGGGGAATCTCCTCGATGCGCAGCTTGGACGTCGGCGGCAGGTCCAGGAGATCGTGTTCCACGACGAAACCGACGATTGCATCGGTCAGCGCGTAGCTGTCTTCGATCAGGCTGTCGACCGTCGAATGATCCTCGGACATTCGGTCGAATACGTTCTGCGCGATCTCACGATCGGCCAGGTCGGCGGCCGGGCGAATGGCGCCATTCTCGATATCCTCGGCGAGATAACCGTCGTGGATACGCCGCGCGAGCCCGATCACTTCGGCGTAGGCAACGTCGAGCGCACGCTCGGCCTCGGCCAGCAGCTCGTCGGGACCGAGCGGGTAATCCATCTGATAACGATACTGAGCCGCATAGGTTTCGCGGCCGACACGCCAGGGGCCGTCCGATCGAGGGAGGATATCGGCGACGAACCAGTTTCTGAATCGTTCGATCGCGGCCGCGGCGTCGCGGCAGCGACCCCGGATCCCGTCCGCCTCGGCCGGCTTCAACGCAGCGGCGGACAGCAACTTGGGCAACGTTCGCTCGAAGACGCTGTTCTCGCCGTACATGTTCGCCAGTCTCGCTGCGACTGTCTCTTTTCTAACCGCACTCGGCTGATTGTATGGCGCCATCAACGCCCGTCGCGCCTGGTCGAGGAACTTCGGCGCGGCGGCGCAACGCTCACCGAAGCTCCGCAGACGATCGGGCGCCGGCGCATAGTCGCGCGTGATCAGGGCATTGAACGCGGAACCCAGTTGCGTCACGTATCCCAGCGGATCGAGCGGTTCGTCCAGGCGCGTCAAACTCACGATCTGCAGCTCCACCCGCGTGCGCAGAATATGGTGATCGATACGATCCTCTTCCGACAGGATCTCCGTATCGATGTCGGCGAGCCGCTCGCGCAGGAACAGGTGCGTCGAGTAGCGATCACTCCACGCATCAGCCGAGTGTTCCGGCAGTCGCCGGTCGAAGAAATACGGGTCCGCAGCGGTGCCGTGAATACCGATCTGCGACGCATACACCGGATCGTCGTGGGTCAGATACTCGACGTAGGCGGCGGCAAGCCGGTTAATGTCCTGCTCGGCGGTAATCCGGGAGCGCCATTCTTCTGCTGAAAAGTCGGCAGCGATGCCGCCTGTCGCCACAAGGAATGCCACGCCCGCCGCGGTCAGTCTGACGAGTGGGTTTGCCGTACACTGCGCCACTGAGTTCTCCGGAGCACCAAACCCTCGATTATACCGGGATCGATTTACGGTCATGACCAACCTGCTGCTGTACATCGTCTCGGTACTGATCTGGGGTTCCACGTGGCTCGCCATCGAGTTTCAACTCGGCGTGGTTGCCGTGGAGGTGTCGCTCGTCTACCGCTACCTGATCGCGGCCGCACTCGCTTTTGCATGGTGCGCGTTGCGCGGCCTGCCACTGCGCTTCGACTGGCGCGGACACATCTACTTCGCGCTGATGGGCATGTTCATCTTCGGGCTGAACTATATCGCAGCGTATTCAGCCCAGATCTATATCACGTCTGCACTGAACGCGATCGGCTTCTCGGCGATGGTGTGGATGAACATCATCAACGCACGCATCTTTCTCGGTTCGCGTATCGACCGGAGTACCGCCGTCGGCGCAGGCCTCGGCATCGTCGGCATCGTGATCATCTTCTGGCCGGAGGTGCAATCGATCTCCCTGTCCGACCGGACCTTCATCGGCGCATGCCTGTCGCTGACCGGCGCACTGCTCGCGTCATTCGGTAACGTCATCGCGCAGGCGGCTCAGCAACGATCGCTGCCGGTCATGCCGTCGACGGCCTGGGGCATGCTGTATGGCGCAATTCTGAATACCGGGTTCGCGGCACTGCGCGGCAAGCCGTTCGACTTCGATCCGTCGCTTGCGTACGTCACGTCGCTGCTGTTCCTGGCCGTGTTCGGCTCGGTCGTCGCATTCGGTTGTTACCTGACGCTGCTCGGGAGGATCGGCGCGAATCGGGCCGGCTACTCGATGGTCATGATTCCGATCGTCGCGCTGGTCCTGTCGGCGCTGTTCGAAGGACTCGAGCTCGAATTCAACATCCTCGTCGGCGTCGCGATTGCGCTGGCCGGCAACGTCGCGATTCTCGCCAGCGGAAGACGGGCTCGGCGCGCGGCGAGAGAGTCGGTCGGCGGTTAGTCGCCGAGCGCGTCGATCGCCTCGAGCCGAGCGGCCTCGAATTCGTCGCCGGGTGTCCACGTCGGCATCTCGTCGGCGTTCGCCACGATGAGGCCGACCCAGAAACCGAGCCGCGCGTCTTCGATCTGGCCGTCGAGCGTCCATTCATCGTAGTACTCGTCGCTCGGCTGGTGATAGCGAACGTTCTCGT
>JBLYYV010000171.1:0-2746 GCA_048550095.1 Gammaproteobacteria bacterium | reverse complement strand
CGGACCGTCGCGCGCACGGCATCGAGCAGGTCGTCGTGCGATTTCAGGTGATGATGAATGCGGTGCGCGATCACCTCGGTATCGGTCTCGGTCTCGAACTTATAGCCCAGGCCCTTGAGATCGTCGCGCAGCTGTTCGTAGTTCTCGATGATGCCGTTGTGGACGATCGCGAGGTCGTCGCCGGACATATGCGGGTGCGCATTCGCCTCGCTCGGGACGCCATGCGTCGCCCAGCGCGTGTGCGCGATACCGATCGGACTGGAAAGGGGCTGCTCGTCGAGCGCTGCCTCGAGTTCCGCTACTTTACCGAGTCGACGCCGGCGCTCCATCTGGCCATTCGCCAGGGCCGCCACGCCGGCCGAGTCGTAACCCCGATATTCGAGACGGCGCAATCCTTCCACCAGGATGGGAACGACATTCCGTTCGGCAACTGCCCCTACGATTCCGCACATATTTAATTAACCTTTGTTTTTGACCGGGCGAGTCCAGCTCTTGATCGACGTTTGCTTCGCCCGCTCCAGCGTCAGCGTGTCCGCGGGCGCCGGCTTCGTAATCGTAGACCCGGCACCGATGGTCGCCCCCGCGCCGATCTCTACCGGTGCGACCAGTTCCACGCCCGAGCCGATGAATGCGCCGTCGCCGATCGTCGTCTGGTGTTTGTTCGCACCGTCATAGTTGCACGTGATCGTACCGGCGCCCACGTTGACGGCATCGCCGATGGTCGCGTCACCGATGTAGGTCAGGTGATTGACCTTGCTGCCCTTGCCGATACGGCTCTTCTTGATCTCGACGAAATTGCCGAGCCTCGCCCCTTCGGCCATTTCGACGCCGGGTCGCGTCCGCGCATACGGACCGATCTGACAATTCGCCCCTGCGCGCGTCTCTTCGATCAGGCAATGCGACCGTATCTCCGTGCCGGAGCCGATGACGGCATCACGAATGACCGTATTCGGCCCCACGCTGACGTTATCACCCAGTTCGACTTCCCCGGCGAGGACGACGTTGACGTCGATAAAGACGTCCCGGCCGCAGGTCACGTTGCCGCGAACGTCGACGCGTTCCGGGTCGACGATCGTCACGCCATTCTGCAACAGCTCGCCGACCTTGCGGCGTCGATACATCGATTCCGCCTCGGCGAGCTGACGCTTGTCGTTAATGCCGAGCACTTCGGCGTAGTCAGGGGCATCCACCGGCACGACCGCGACGCCGTCCTCGATCGCACAGGCGACGATGTCCGTCAGGTAGTACTCACCCTGCGCATTGTTCGGCTCGATGCGATCGAGCCACCGCGCCAGGTGGCGGCCCGAACACGACATCAGGCCGGTGTTGATCTCGGCGATGCGGCGCTGGTCGGCATTGGCGTCCTTCTCTTCGACAATCTCCGTCACGTGATCGGTCACGTCGCGAATGATGCGGCCATACCCGGTCGGGTCCGGCAGCACCGTCGTCAGCACGGCGAGCTTGTCCGAACCGGCGGCCGAGACGAGCGACTCGACCGTCTCGGCCCGCACGAGCGGCACGTCGCCGCACAGGATCAGAACGGTCTGGTCGGGCTCGATGTGCGGCAATGCCTGTTTCACCGCATGGCCGGTGCCAAGCTGTTCGGCCTGCAGCACCCATTCCAGTTTACGGTCGGCGAAAAATTCCTGGACCCGGTCGCCTCCGTGACCATAGACAACGAGCGTACTGACCGGATCGAGTTCCTGAGCGGCATCGAGGACGTGCTCGAGCAGGGGTTTGCCCGCCAGGGGCTGCAATACCTTCGGCAGGTTCGAGCGCATGCGGGTGCCCTGACCCGCGGCGAGGATGACGACGCTGATGTTCATGGGAGGGTACTTTACTCGGAGTGCGGCCGGATTTGGATGGGAATGGACGTAAAGTTCGTTGCCATTATTTCATGTATTCGACGGTCGGCGGTCGACGCACGCGACAGGCCGGCTCGGGATTTGCGACTCGCTAAACCTGCGGCGGCCATCCTTGGCCGCCTCCGGAGCCGCTCCGGCGCGCTCCCGCGTCCTGCTCCGCGCGCCTCCGAGGCCGCTCGCTGCAAATCCCGAGCCGGCCTGTCGCTCAGATCTCGGTTAGAACGAAAAACGGCACCATTTAGGCGCCGTTCTTTCGTAAGCCAGCCCAATGAATCGGGCTCGAATTTCGATCAGCTACGCCGTCCCTTCAGCTTCTGGGCCGCACGGTAGCGCGCCGCCGCCTCGACCAGCTGCATCTGCGCGTGCTCGATGTCTTCCTTGGCGGTCGCGCCCTTCAGCGCTTCCTCGGCCGCGGCCTGCGCGTCGAGGGCGGCCTGCTCGTCGAGCTGGTCGCCGTGCATCGCGGAGTCGGCCAGAACCGTCACCAGGTGCGGCTGCACCTCGAGGACACCGCCCGTGACGTAGAAGAACAGTTCGTCTTCGTCGTCCGAGGTATGCACCCGGACTTCGCCCGGCCGCAGGTTCGTCATCAGCGGCGCGTGGCGCGGCGTGATGCCGACGTCACCCTCGCGAGCCGGCGCGACGACCATCTCGGCCACTCCCGAGTAGATGTGGCCCTCGGCGCTGACGATTTCGACGTTGATTGTGCTCATGTATTCACTCTCACGTGGGAACCGGACGGGTTCCCGACACCGTTACATGTTCTTCGCGTTCTCGATGGCCTCTTCGATGCCACCGCACATGTAGAAAGCCTGCTCGGGCAGATCGTCGTACTCGCCGGCAACGATGCCCTTGAAGCTGCGAATCGTGTCCTGCAGGCT
>JBLYYV010000170.1:0-15067 GCA_048550095.1 Gammaproteobacteria bacterium | reverse complement strand
GCGCCGCCGATGATGATACCGACCGCCATGTCGACGACATTGCCGCGCATCGCGAACTCTTTGAACTCTTTAAACATTTATCTCCCCTTGGCCCCTGGCCCGGTTAATTGCGTCGCTATTATGCAAAATTTTGCCGTCCGGAACATTTCCGTCTCAACGAGCGGAAATCCGCCCGTGCGCATTTCGACCCACGTATGGAGAATGTCCTCGTCGAAGCCGCTCCCTGATATCCGCCGGGTCGGGCATCCGCGAGCCGACGGGCGCCGAACAGCTCGACTACACGGGATTGCTCGGCATCCGCTGGGAAACCTACGGTTGACCCGACGCTGCGCGGCGCATATTAGACATAATCGTCGCTGCAGCGCACGCGAACCTTAAATGGACGTCGGCATCGCAGTGATTGTGGCGCGCGGACCAACGTCGGTTAATATCTCGTAATCACGCTTTCGCCGCCTCGACGCGTCTCTCACCGCGACCGGCGCACGTGAATTACGACTCCAACAACAACGTAAGGGGAATCAAGTGAAACAAGAAAAGACATGCGCCATGACGTCGGCGGCGGTCGCCGCGGCATTGCTGATGGCAACGTCGGTCGCCGGGGCAGAGGGCTTGGCGCGCGGCCAAGTGTACTCTACCGCAGCGGTTAACAAAGTCTGCGGCGACGCGCAGCAGATCGTGACGTCGACCAACCTGGAAGTGAACAACGTCATCTTGTCCGAATGGGACGCATTCGTGCAATCGGACGCAGCGCCGTACTCGGTCGTCGGCTTCTTCCCGCCGCTCGCATACTCGCCGCCCGAGGAGCCGGATCTGCCGCTGACGAGCACACAACACGTTATCTATGGCATGTATGGCACGGGTAACCGGGACTTTCCGCAGGTCGTCTCGTGCAAGATGAAAAACGCCGCCTACCTGAATGCGGCGCCCGAGATTCCGGTCTCGGATGCAATGGATCAGTCCTGCGCGGCGGTTAATACGGACCTTGTCGGTCGCGTGCTCGCGAGCCTGACGAATCCGGAGCAGTACCAGGTGATCGTGGAATCAGACGGTGAGGTGTTGGTCGACGAGGACCAGACGGATACGATGGGCTTCGCATGGACGGCCGGGTTTCCGGACAACCCGTACCCGGTGCTCTATCGCGAAGTCGAAAACGGTCCGCTGCACGTCAAGGCGAGCGCGCTCGTCGTCGACCCGCATCCGTTCGGCGTCATTCAGTTCGTCTGTAATGACCTGGTGACGAGCCTGCCGCCCGGTGTGCCGATCCCCAGCTTCTGCGAACCGCGCAAATGGGGCGTTCGGTACTGTCACGTGCCCGGAGCGGAATACATCCGCGCGGCACTGACCGGCGAGGTCGAAGTCCCGATCATCCCGGGTGGCCCTCAGCCTCCGGGACCCCCGGGAGGGCCGTAAAGGAACAGGTTGAGCGAGACCGGTAACTCCGGTCGCTTTCCAACCTTCCACGAAGCCGGCGGATGGCAACATCCGCCGGCTTTGTTTTGCCTAAAGATTGCCGGCAACGTGCCGATATCAACGGTGGAGATCCAGGAGACCGTCATGCTCGAACCACCTAATCCAATCGACGAAACCCAGCGCCTGATGAGCCTGCACTCGCTGCGCGTGCTCGATACGCCTTCCGAGGAGCGCTTCGATCGCATCACGCGGATGGCCCAGCGCATGTTCGGCGTCGAGATCTGCCTCGTCAGCCTCGTCGACGAGAATCGTCAGTGGTTCAAGTCGAAGCAGGGACTGGATGCCTGCGAGACCTCGCGCGAGATCTCGTTCTGCGGACACGCGATACTCGGCGACGACCTGTTCATCGTCGACGATGCGAGTGTCGATCCCCGCTTCGCCGACAACCCGCTCGTGACGGGCGGGCCCGAGATCCGTTTCTACGCGGGCTACCCCATCCACGGTCCCCATGGATTTCGTATCGGCACCCTGTGCCTGATCGATTCGAAACCGAAGACCCTGACGGAGGACGAGAAACAGACGCTCCGCGACCTCGGCGGTCTCGTCGAGGATGAAATGAAAACGCTGTCGCAATCCACCGTCGACGACCTGACGCAGATCGCGAACCGCCGCGGGTTCAACACGGTGGCCAGCCACATGCTGCCATTGTGCGAGCGGACCGGAACGGACGTCGAGCTGGTGTTCTTCGATCTCGACGGCTTCAAGGAGGTCAACGACGAACTCGGCCACAAATCCGGTGATGAGATCCTGACCCACTTCGGCAGGTTGCTGATGAAATGCTTTCGTTCGGCCGACGTCGTCGCACGACTGGGCGGCGACGAGTTCGTCGTGCTGGTTGCCGGCGACCAGCTCTGCTCGGACGCCGCGCTGAAGCGACTGAACAAGATGGCCCTGGAACACCAGTGTGCCGTCAAGAGCCGCCTCGCCTGGAGCGTCGGACGCATCAAGTTCGACCCGGCGCGACACGGATCGGTCGAGAGCATGCTCGCGGAAGCCGACAAGAAGATGTACGAGGACAAGGAACAGCGCCGCAAGACGGGCAGCTGAGACCTAGTACATTCCGAGATGGCCTCGCCGGGGCCTGCTGACTATGCTGTCGCGAGATTATCTCGCGACAACCAGGTCAACAATGAAAACCATTCTCAAGTGGCTGGCGATCGTCGTCGTGGCGATCCTCGTGCTGGCGGTCGCCGGCGGTCTGTTTCTCGAGGCTGAGTTCCGCCCGGAAACCAGGGACCCGCTCGTCGTCGCCGGGGGCCGAGGACACCTGCAGGGTAAAGTCACGGAGTCGAAAGGCTGGATGCCTTTCGTTCTGCCGCCGATCGCGGGCGCGACGGTCACGCTGACCCCGGGCGGCCAAAGTGCCGCAACGGACGACGAAGGCTACTTCTCCATCCCTGACGTCGCGCGCGGCGTCTACATGGTCGAGATCACCGCGGACGGATACGAGGGCGCGACGATCGACGGCGTCGCGATCAACGACGGACACGCCACGACTCTCGCAGACGAAGCTCTGTTCCCGGAACCCGATGGTCCGCCGGTTGCGCGCCTGAAGCTCGGCGGCCCGGTGCCGTTCGCGAAACCGCCGGCGGCCTATCCGTACAACACCTCCGTCTATCTCGACGCCGCCGACAGCGAAAACCTTTCACGCACCGGCATCCGCTTCGAATTCCGTGACGAGTCGGGCGCATTGCTGATGAATCCTTATGTTCCCGGCGAGCCTTTGCCCACCAAGAAGTCCGGCATGCCCGGTACGCCGCCGACCCTGTTCATCTTCCAACCGCCAAGGGCGGGGGTCTTCGACGCCACGGTATTCCTGACCAACGAGACGGGCGAGCAGGACTCGGCCACGGTCACGGTCACAGCGATCAACACGCCGCCCGAAGCCGTCCCGATGATCATTGCCGGGCCGACGCCGCCGCGCAAAATACCGGTGCGCGACGCGCGCGCTTCCAGCGGTTTGAACGTGGTCCGCGCCGGCGCCGACGTCTACCTGATGGGACTCGGACTGGACCGGAATTCCGCAGCACCGGAACTCTTCAATACTGCCGGCATAGCCCCGGATGCATACGGCAAGAACCACGATCATTTCCAGCGACAGTTCGATTTCGACTGGCAGCTGTTCTACATCGACGCACAGACCGGAGAGCGCACGGCGCTCGACGACGCACTGACCAGGCCCGATGACGATCCGAATGCCGGCGATCAGATCGTGAGCTTTCGTGCCGAGCAGCCGGGCCGCTATGAAGCGCGGCTGCGCGTAGCGGACACCGATCCCTATGAACCACTGACCGGACCGCCCGCGGCGATTGAAATTCTCGCCGTCGACGATGCCGACCATCAGGACGGCAGCGACTGCGCCGACTGTCATGCATCACAGGTCGAAAAATACGAACGGACGATGCATCACGCCGCGAAAGTCGGCTGCGAGAATTGCCACGGGCCCGCGGCGGCGCACCTGGCGATAGCGCCGGGCGTCGATGACTATGAGCGACTGAAGAACGCGACGCAGGACGTCAACTACGACGCCGGCGTGTGCGGTCAGTGTCACGACGAATATAACGAGTGGGAGAAATCCCGGCATGCGGACGGCCAGCCTTACGGCTATCACGAGGTGGCGGCCCCGTTGCTGCTGCAGTGCTCGAGGTGTCATTACGCACGCACGTTCGGCGTCGCGGTGGACACGATGCTTGCGGCTGACATCGAATTCCACGACGTGAAGTACATGACGCGAATCGGCGGCGTCGGCCCGCAGATGCCCGACCTGTCAAAGGTGCCGGGCAAGAACGAGGCCGGCATCACCTGTTTGGCTTGCCACAACCCGCACGATGCGGTGGGCGGCGAGTCCGTCGGGCTGCGCACCGGCGACGCAGGTGCCTTGTGCCAGACCTGCCATGAAGACAAGTGGCAGAACGCGGTTCTCGAAGGCACGGCCGGCGAGGTGCAGAACGGGTATGAGTATCCGGACGAGGACTACGACGTCCGCAACGTCCACAACACGAAGCAGAAGTGCGTCCTGTGTCACCTGGCCGACCGCAACGACGGCGCAGACGCCAATGGCGTGCGCGCCGTCGGCGGCCACACGCTGCGCATGCGAGATGCCGGCGCGAATCGAATCGTCGGGGGCTTCGGCCCGTCGGCGGACGACGCCGGCCGGGACAAGAACCCGGCCGAGACCGACGACGTTCTGAACCTGGCCGCGTGTGCGGACTGCCACGGGCCCGCCGACACCTTCGACCTGAATGGTCTGCAGACCGATGTGCATGCGCGCTGGACCGTCCTCGGAGACCTGCTGAAGTCAGCGAACGACGGCGTGCTCCCGGACGTCAAGGCAGGGGACAAGTGCGCGACATGCCATCGGGGCGGCACGATGCCGTTCGACGAAGACCCGGCGCTCGTACTCGAGAATGCCTACACCAACTACAAACTCGTCACGAACGACCGCTCGTGGGGAATTCATAACCCCCGATATGTGCGCAAGCTGCTCGAGGACTCGATCGCCTCCGTGGAGTCATACCTGGCGACACACGGGAGCACCGACTGACGTACACGAAACGACCGCAAGCAAGAGCCCGCAGCGCTCGTGCGCATTTGCCCGCAAGCGGGCCGCGCGCTACAGTTCCGGCTTACAATTTTCGACCGGCTGACTAAAGGACAACAACAATGCCTGTCATGCAAACCTCCGACCTCACGCCCCGCGAATACTGGGAGCAGGTCAAAGCAAACCCGAATCGAGCGAAGTTCGGCTTCGGCGAAAAGGCCGCGATCATCAATATCGATATGCAACGCGCCTATACCGACATCGACAACTTCAAGACCGCATACCAGACGGATCCGAAGCAGATCGACTACATCAATGAGCTGTCGACCCTGGCGCGCTCGAAGAACATGCCAGTTATCTGGACGTACGTCGCCTATATGGATAACGCCGACGATGCGGGCGCGTGGGGCACGCGTACGAATACGCCCGACTCGCTGCAGAACATCAAGGTCGGCGACGAACGCGCTGAACTCGACCCTCGCCTGCAGATCGATCATAGCCAGGACGCGGTCATCAACAAGCGTATGGCCAGCGTATTTCACGACACCCTGATTCCATCCCTGCTGGTCTGGCACAAAGTCGACACGGTCATCCTGACGGGCGGCAGCACCTCGGGCTGCATTCGCGCATCGTGCGTCGCGTCACTGTCGACCGGATATCGTACGATCATTCCGGAAGAATGCGTGGCCGATAAACATGAAATTCCGCACTTCGCGAACCTGTGCGACATGATGCTCAAGTATGCGGATGTCGAACCCGTGCAGGCGGTCAAGGACTGGCTGCAGAACCATCCGGGCTGCAAGCCGATCCGCGAAGCGCGCGGCTGCGAATTCTGAGCGGCCGGCGCCGCGATACTTCAGGGAGTCTTCAGCAATGAAGGAAGATCCAGGCCTCTACGATTACTGGCCATACGACAATCGACCCAAAATCACCTGGCCGAATGGCGCACGGGTGGCTTTCTGGGTGGCACCGAACATCGAGTTCTACGAGCTCGATCCGGCGGTCAACCCGCACCGCAAGGCCTGGCCCAAGCCGGCGCCCGACGTCAACGGCTACGCGACGCGGGACTACGGCAACCGGGTCGGCCACATGCGCATGATGCGCGTGCTCGACAAGTACGGCGTGCGCGGATCGATCTCCCTGTCGACGGCGCTGTGCGATCATCATCCCGAGATCATCGAGCTGTGCAAGGAGCGCGACTGGGAGTTCTTCAGCCACGGCATCTACAACACGCGTTACACGTACGGCATGGACGAGGCGCAGGAAAAGGCCATGATCCAGGACGCCGTCGACACGATCATGAAACACACCGACCAGAAATGCGCCGGTTACCTCGCGCCCGCGCTGACGCATACCGAGATCACGATGGATCTCTTTGCGGAGGCAGGCGGTATCTACACCTGCGACCTGTTTCATGACGACCAGCCGACGCCGGTGCACGTGCGGTCCGGCCAGAAATTCATATCGGTGCCGTACTCGCTGGAAATGAACGACACGATCGTCTACGTCGTCAACAAGATCGAGCCACGACGCTATGGCGAGATGATCAAGGCTAATTTCGACCGGCTTTATGAGGAAGGCAAGGACAGCGGCGTCGTCATGTGCGTGCCGTTGCACGGCTACCAGGTCAGTCACCCGCACCGCCTCAAGGCCTTCGAGGAAGCGCTCGAGTACATCACCGGCCACTCGGACGTCTGGGTCACGACCGGCCGGGAGATCGCCGAATACTACATCGACAACTACTACGACGAAGCCGTCGCGGACATCGCCGCGAAAGGAGCTGCGTAATGCCTCTCGATCCTTCCTACTTCGATTACCCACATCGCAGCTATGGCATGGACCATGACTCCTACGACTGGTCCATGCTGGTGGACCGCCAGCCGGTCGAGTGGCCGGGCGACAAGCGGCTGGCGTTGTGGGTCAACGTCGGCCTGCAGTTCTTCCCGCTGAACCAGGAAGGCAAGCCGTTCCCGCCACCCGGCGGCATGACCACGGCCTACCCGGATCTGCGGCACTACACGCTGCGCGACTACGGCAACCGCGTCGGCATCTATCGGTTCCTGAAGGCGTTCGACAAATACGGCATCAAGGCCTCGTTCGCAATCAACAGCCGGCTCGCCGAACGATACCCCTACCTCGTCAACAAGATCGTCGAGCGCGGCGATGAAATTCTGTGTCACGGCTGGGACATGGATACGCCGCACTATGGCGGCATGGACCGGGACGAGGAAGCCGGCATCATCGCGAAATCACTCGAAGTGCTGCGATCCGCGACGGGCCAGCCGGTCACCGGCTGGATCAGCCCGGGTAAGTCACAGAGCTTCAATACGCCGGAACTGCTCGTCGCGAATGGCATCGAGTACATGTGCGACTGGATCAACGACGACATGCCGTTCCAGTTTCGCACGCAGGCGGGCGAGATCACCGCGATGCCGCTATCGACCGAACTCGAAGATCGCTTTATCCTGCTGAACAACCTGCACTCGGAATCCGAATACGCAGATCAGATCAGCGACGCGTTCGATTACCTGTACGCAGAGTCGAACGAACAGGGCGGGCGGATACTCGCGCTGAATATCCATCCGTGGATGCTGGGTCAGCCGCATCGCATCGGCAAGCTCGAACAGGTGCTGGAGTACATCACGAAACACGACGGCGTCTGGTCCGCGAGCGCCGCCGACATCCGCGCAGCCTGGGTGGTGGCCCAGTAGCCCTGACTACGCGGGTTACAGCGCAAGACCTGATCGCGCGGCTGCAAGGCTGCCTCGGCGCGCAGCGTGTCATCACGGAAGATTCGAAGCGCAAACTGCTATCGTCGGACTTTTATCGCGAAGGCACGACCTGCGTCACGGCGATTCGCCCGGCGGATACGGAATCGCTGGCCGAAGCCGCGCGCGTCGTCACCGAAGCCGGCTACGCGTTGATCCCGCGCGGCGGCGGCATGTCCTACACCGGCGGTTACACGCCGGATATCGAATCAGCGGTCATCGTCGACCTCGGCGATATGACCGGCGTCGTCGACTTCAATCCCGAAGACATGACGATCACTGTACGCGCGGGTACGACCTGGGAAGAAATATATGAAGCGCTGCGACCGCAAGGGCTGCGCCTGCCGTTTTTCGGCACATTCTCGGGCCGCAGAGCCACCATCGGCGGCGGCCTGTCCAATGGCGCGGTATTTTTCGGGACGGCGCGCTACGGTTCCGCCGCGGACAACACGCTGGGCATCGAGGTAGTTTGCGCGGACGGACGGATACTGCATACCGGGCAGGCAGCTTTTCGCAACGGCAAACCTTTTTATCGAACCAACGGCCCTGACCTGACCGGGTTATTCCTGCACGACTGCGGCGCGCTGGGCATCAAGACGCAGGCGACACTCAAGTTGATCGCCGCGCCGACGCACTACGAACATCTGTCGTTTGCCTTCGCCGACGCACCGTCCGCCGCGGCGGCGCTGTCGATGGTCGCCCGTTCCGGCACTGCCGAGGATGCGTATGTATTCGATCCGGAAACCACAGCGAAGAACATGGCCAGCGGGAACCTGGCCGACGACGTCCGCCGGCTCGGCGATATCGTCACGGGTCAGAGCGGCCTGATGGAGGGAATCAAGGCCGGTGCGCGCGTCGTGGCCGCCGGCAAGGGCATCGTCCCCGAGAATACCTATTCGGTGCATCTGACCTGCGCCGGCTACAGCCTGGCGGATGCGCATGACGATCGCGATCGCGCTCGCAAGATAGTCGAAGAAGCCGGCGGCAAGGAGATTCCGAATTCGATCCCGCTGGCCGTTCGGGCGACGCCCTTCGACAACCTGAACGGCGTACTCGGCGCGGCTGGCGAACGCTGGGTCGCGCTGAATGCCAAAGTGCCGCACAGCGATGCGGCGAAAATCATCGAGCGTTTCGACGCGCTGATCGCACCACACAAATCGAAAATGGAAGCACTCGGCGTCACGCTGTCCACGTTGTTTATCGCGATGGATACGCATGCTTTTAGTTTCGAACCCGTATTTCACTGGCCCGATCGCTGGCTGCCGATGCATCGGGAGGTGCCGGATCCCGCGTACCTGAAGAGCCTGACGGTAGCGCCGGATAATCCGCAAGCGGCGGCACTGGTCGACCAACTCCGCAAGGAATCGCTGGCGCTGTTCAGTGAACTCGGCGCGGCCTCCAACCAGATCGGGCGAACCTACCCCTACCGCGATAACCTCGATCCGCCGACCCGCGCGCTGCTCGACGCATTGAAGGCCGAGCTGGACCCTGACGGCCTGATGAACCCCGGCGTGCTCGGTTATCGTTGAGCGGCCGGCCAGTCCATTCCACGCGCCGGTCGACGGCCGGGTTCGCTGAGTCGCTACTGTCCGGCGGCGCGGCGCGACTGCTGTATCAGCTGATCCGCCTGCCTTCGAACCGAGTCGTCTGCGGCCGCCAGGCTGAGCGCTTTCCTCGCCATCTGTTCTGCCTGCGCGAAGTTACCCTCGTCGAATCTGAGCCAGCCCAGCTCGAGCCAGATCGATGGCTGTTGCGGCGCGATTCGCAACGCGCGCTCGAGTGATGCCGATGCCTGTGGATACGCCCCGGCCATGCGCTGCGATCGACCCTGATCGAGCAGCGCGCGACCGGCCGATGACATCGTCGGACCGAGGTCGGTGTCGCGAGCGGGCGCCTCGACCGACCCGGACGACGCATCCGGTGCAGGCGTCGGTGACACGGCCTGTGTCGCGCTACCCGCGCATCCGGACAGGATGCCGGCAGCGGCCGCGATAATCAGTGCATCCCGCATCAGTCGAATACCTCATCGAGCCAGCGAAACAAGCCGCGTCGCGGCTTGCATCCGGGCTTTGCGCCGAGCCGCAGATCCCTGGGCAACGCCAGCATGACCACGTCGGCACATTCGGGCCGCGCCAGCAGCCCCGTCACGTAGTCGACCGGACGGTTCTGGAGTTTGGCCGGCACCGGCGCCGCAAAGGATGAGCTGTTCAAGTCGTTCATGATCTCCGCCCAGATCGTCAGGGCACCGGTGGCACCGGTCAATCCGGTGGGGCGATTATCGTCATAACCGACCCACACCACCATGACGTGATCGCCCGAAAACCCTGCGAACCAGCTATCGCGATACTCGTCGGACGTTCCGGTCTTGCCCGCGACCACGAGATCCGCCGGCAAGACACCATATGCGCTTCTGCCGGTGCCCCGCCGCATGACCTGCACCAGTGCCTGGTTCAACTGAAATGTCGCGGGGGGCTCGGTGACCTGCTCGATCGCCATCGGATAACGATCGAGCGGAATCCCCTCCGCGTCGACGACGGAACGAACGGCGCGCAGCGGCGTTCGGAATCCGGAGTTCGCCAGCGTGCCATAGATCTGCGCGACGTCCAGCGGCGTCATTTCGGTCGCACCGAGCAGCATCGACGGATACGGCTGCAGCCCGGCGGGTGCGCCCAGCGCAACGAGTGTATCCGCGACCTCCCGCACTCCGACCGCCAGACCAACACGCACCGTAGCGAGGTTGAAAGACTCGACGAGGGCGCGCAACAAGGTCACGGGGCCGTGTGTATCGCCACTGTAATTGCCCGGCGACCACGTGTTGCCATTGTCCAGTTCGACCGTGACCGGCTCGTCGTCCACGGTGGACGCGAACGAGTAGTCGCCGCTTTGTAACGCCGCCAGGTAGACGGCCGGTTTCACCAGTGAACCGACCGGGCGCCGCGCATGCAGCGCGCGATTGAATCCGGCGAAACCCGACCGACGATCTCCGACCACGGCCATCGCCTCGCCGGACTTTGCACCGGTCACGACGATCGCGCCCGACAACTTAGCGTCATCGGAGGTAGCGCGGCGATCGAGGCTATTCAGCCCCTCCGCCAATCGCGCTTCCGCCGTCGACTGCACGGCCGGATCCAGCGCTGTGAATACTCGCAGGCCCGTGCTCGTGAGGTCCGACTCGCGATACTGATCGGCGAGTTGGGTGCGGACCAGTTCCAGGTAAGCCGGGTAATAGCTCGCGCCGACCCCGTCCCGATCCCAGACATCGAGCTGCATCGCCTCCGCCGCCCGCGCCTCCTCGACCGAAATGACCTCGCCGTCGGCCAGTAACTGCAGCACCAGGTTTCGGCGGTCGGCCGCCCGCTCGGGATGACGCCAGGGATCGTAATAGGTCGGGCCCTTGACCAGCGCGACGAGCAGGGCCACCTGGTGCAGCTCGAGCTCGTCGAGCGGCCGACTGAAGTAGTACTGAGCGGCGAGACCGAAACCATGAATCGCCCGCGCACCGTCCTGGCCCATATAGATCTCGTTGATGTAGGCATTCAGGAGATCGGCTTTGTCGTAGTGCAGTTCGAGAATCACGGCCATCGCCGCCTCGCGGAGCTTGCGCCAGAGGCTGCGGCGGTTGTCGAGAAAGTAGTTCTTGACCAGCTGCTGCGTCAGCGTGCTGCCGCCCTGAACCACCTCGCCGCTGCGGACGTTGACGGCGATCGCGCGAAACAGCGCGCGCGGATCCACGCCATGATGTGAATCGAAGCGGCGGTCCTCGACGGCCTTCAAAGACGCTGTCAGCAATTCCGGCGTCTGTTCGGGCGAAACGATCAGACGATCCTCGCCGTGCGTCGGGAAGATACTGCCGATCAGCAACGGATCGACTCGTGCGATCGCGACGTCGCGGCGGCTATCCGAAAGGCGCGCGACGCGATCGCCGGAAAAATCGATGCGCAGAAACCGCGGTTCCTGCAGCTCGTCCCAGTAACGGAATGCCCGCGTCGTCAACTCGACGCGACGTTGCGAACTGCCGAACTCGCCGGGTTGCCTGGCCGCACCAGATGTGCGTCGGTAGCCCAGCCGTTGCAGCTCCCGTTCCAGCGCTTCCCGGCCCAGCGCGAGACCCGCGTAAAGCTCCAGCGGACGCGCGTAGACCTGTGCCGGCAGGTCCCAACGCCGTCCGTCGAACTTCCGCGTGATCGTGACGTCCAGGTAAGCCAGCCACGCGACGATGACCAGCGACAGAGCGCCGAACAGGCTCGGCCAGGGATGCTTTCGAATCAAGCCGGGCTGCTTTCCAGCCCGACTCATAGCGTGATGACAAACGCGAAGATCATGATGGGCGCAAGGATACGCGCAGGATTCGGTCGATGCGATGCTCTAGTTCTGCATGACCCGTCGATCCAGTGACTGCGCCAGGAGCCAATCATAAAGATCGTCCTCCGCGTAGACCTCGTCCCAGATCGTGTGGCCGGCGCCGGGCACGAGCGTCAACTCCGCATTGCCGCCCGCCGCCTCCCTGGCCGCATGCATCTTCTCGGCCGCAGATGGCCAGATCAGCGGGTCCTTTTCGCCATGGAAGATCCATGCCGGAATCTGCGCGGTCGCCACGGCCTCATCTTCCTTACCCCAACCCGACACGGGTGCGATGGCTGCGAACAGATCGGGGCGCGCGGCCGCCACCGACCAGACACCGCGTCCGCCCAGGCTAACGCCGCTTAGGTACACCCGGTTTGCGTCGATTCGATACGTCTCAATGCAGTGCTCGACGAAGGCGACGGTCTCCTCGACGTTCCACGACCAGGCCGACATCTGCGGCGTGATCACAATGAACGGAAAGTCTCGTCCTGCTTCGATCTGCTGGGCCGGACCGTACTTCGGCAACATTCGTAGATCGTTGCCCGACTGCACAATGCCATGCAGGAAGAACAGAACGGGCCAATCTGTCGAAGCCTGGTCGGCCGCGTCGTATTCCTTGGGCAGGTAGATCAGGTAATCCATCGTAGCCGCCGGCTCGGCGACATCGGCAGACACGACGGAGTCCTGACGCGTAATCTCGTGCACCGAACACGCATACAACGTCGATCCCGCCAGCGTCAGCAGCACGGCGAATCGAAGAACTTTCTTTAACAACAGCTGCGGGCGGCCCACGACAACCTCACGTCCCTTGAAGTCTGGCTGACAAGTATAGCCGCGAATCGTCACTCTCGAAGCAGCCCGTAAACGAATGCGGATGGGATCGCACTTCGCATCGCTTCGCTAACGCGCTACCGCGTCGCCGCACGATCTTGCCGCCGAGGAGATCGCGCCAGCGCACCAACGATCAGCAATACAAGTACGACCGACGCGACGTTCGTCCACTGCCAGCCAATCTGATACAGCAGTCCGCCCGCGGAAAGCGAAGCGATGCCCATCGTGCAGAACATCACCGTGTCGTTGAAGCCCTGGATGCGAGCCGCCTCCTCCTTGTTGCTCTCGACGGTCAGCAACGTGGTGCCGGCAACGAACAGGAAGTTCCAGCCGACGCCGAGCGCGATCAGCGCGGCCCGGTAATGCCACAGTTCCGTGCCGCTCGCCGCGATGCCGACGCACAACAACAGCAGCGCGATACCGGACCACAACATGCGCGGTATACCGAGCTTTTCGATCAACCACCCGCTGACCAGTGACGGCGCGAACATCGCCAGGATGTGCGCGCGGATGACGCCGGCGGTGGCTTCGGCCGAATGCTCGCCTATCACGTGCATGCTGATCGGCGTTGCGGTCATCAGCAGGCTCATGATTCCGTACCCCGCCGACGCCGCGACGATCGCCAGCTGAATCGGCCTGCGCCGCAGGATGTCGCCCAGCGGCGGACCGTCGTGTTGGCCCGGTTCGCCAGCGCGCACATCGCGAAGCGGCAAGGCCGCCACGAGGATCGCGCCCGCAAGGCATGCCGGAACCAGCGCGATGAAACTTCCTGCGAAATCAGCGGCCAGCAGATGCCGGAACTCCAGGGCTATCCAGGGCGCAATGATGGCCGCCAGCAAGGTGCCGACCATGACGCCTGAAATCGCGCGACTCGCCATGCGCTGCGGCACGAGCTCCACCGCCGCGAATCGATACTGCGCAATGACCGCCATATTGTTGCCGATCATGAAAGTACCCAGGCAGAAAGCCGGAAATGATTCAGACGCGATCGCCGCGGCCGCGACGACTGCGCCGCCGGCCGCCCAGACCAGCGACGCCGCGAATATCGCGCGGTTGCCGAAACGCCGGCGCAGACTCGCGAACGGCCACGCGGCCAATGCGACACCCAGGATGCCCGTCGTCACGGCCAACGTCGCCAACCCCGGTGTCGGGGCCAGTATCGAACCGACGATGCCCGCCAGCGTCGCGATCGTGATCTGGCCGAACGAGCCGAGACACTGCGCGACGATCAGACCGAACAGCAACCACGTTCGGGGTTGCTCGTTGTCCTCCAGCGGCGTCACGCCGAAATGGAGCTAAGAGTTTTTGTCGCGGGAAACAACACGAACGGAAGTATGGACTGCGTCATCAGCGAAGACGCGCCGGACGGTAGAACGACCCGCTGGTCGGCCGCGATCTATTGATCAAGCAACGGCACCGTGTCGTGGACCCAGTTACCACCGCCGGCGCGCGCAGGCGACGGAATGACGAGAACGCGATCCAGGCGCAGGTCGCGCAGTTTTCTGACGTCGATGCGACCAAGCCGGTTACCCAAGCGGGCCGCCTTATCGCGATAGGTTTTCTCCGGGCCATCCGTCGCGACGAGCAACTCGTTGCTATTCGAGGCCGGCGTCAGAACCGGCTGCAGATGATCGATGACCCGCGCGTCTTCTTCGAGGCCCCACAATATCGTTTTGATCATCGCGTCGTCATGCTTCGGTTCCGTCTGGAAATTCCGGAAGTGCAAATTGAAATGCCGCGTGTGACCCTCGTCGATCGGCGTCAGCGCATTCCAGATGATCTGGTCGTAACCCGACGCCATCAGTTGCGTGTTTTTCTGGATCATGCCGATGACGCTGATCTCGATCAGAACACTGGACTCGGCGCGCTGTTCGTCGGCCTGCGGCGCGTTGACGGCGGTCTTCGAATCCTCATTCGGCGTCACCGCATAGGTCTGCGGAATGCGCACGCCCCAGTCGGTCTCCTCGACATCGAAGATCTGGCTCTGCTCCGGCAGGTGCTTGCCGAAACTATGCACGAGGTAGAGGTGCGAGGCGTCGGCGAGGTTTTCCTTCAGCCGCGCCCAGTTCGCGTTCCAGTCGCGTTGCGTTCGCGTCATCCGCCAGCTCGACTC